>JAQBNS010000068.1 GCA_028288405.1 Chitinophagaceae bacterium | reverse complement strand
GGAATAAAACTAAATAAATTGGCAATAAAAATAAGGGACAAGCTAGGAGCAAGGAGGTACGAAAAGGCTTGTTACAACATCTTTTATCGTACCTCCTTGCTCCTAGCTCGTTCCTTATTTAAGATTATGCAGCAACAGATAATCCAGGTCCATCTTCTTCCCTTCCTTGCATTCCAATACTTTGTTCTTGAACTCCCAAACTGTGCTTTTTCTCATTTCTAATTCTCTTGACAATTCAGCACAGTTTACTTCATCGCTGTATTTGTTCACTTTCATCATGATGTAAAAGGCTTTCACCAAAGAGAATTTGCACTTATGTAAAAAAGTAAAAGCAGTGACTGACTCACTGTATCCACAACGTGTACAACGTCTTGAAAAAATACGAGCGCCTGTAAAGTATTTCTTATTGGCACATTTTTTACATTGAAATCCTTCTGTCCATTTGATTTCTTCAATATATCGTTGACAGGCTAAATCATCCGGGAAGATTTGCAAAAACTCTTCGTAGCTCACATCGTCAGACTTGATGCGCGCTTCGTTGACTTGCTTGATCTTTTGTTTCAATTTATGATTATCCAGATCAAGGATTTGATTCCACTTATTAATTTCCTGCGCCTGCAATTCCAGTTTGACATTGAGGTGCTCCAGTTCTACGGATTTCTCCGACAACTCTTTCGTACGCTCGGTTACTTTCTGTTCAAGTTCCCGATTGACCTTTTGACTCAACATTTCATTCTCTTCCAATTGCGTAATGATTTTCGCCTGCGCCTCTTCCTTCTGAGCTTTTAGAAAACGGAAGCGATCTCCCAATGCGATAAACAAAATACAAATCTCTAAAATGATGGCACCGTCACGACTGTAGATCGCTACAATAGATATGTTTCCGGAGATATCTACAATACCCAAATCTTTGGTGAAGCGAAGAATGAATCCCAGAATGATGAAAGTGTTACCGATGATAAAAAAACGTGCCGGCTTAAAACCATCTTTATATACCTGAATAGAGACCAGGTAAACAAATAAGAAATGCGCAAGAAAGAGAAAGTAAATAACACCGCCGGGATAAGACACCAATTTATCCAGGACATAATTGGCGAGGTAAAAATACATCGAGTAATTGATCCATCGATCGTATTTAGGATGAATGGTTTTACTGTCTAAGAACCATTTAGAGTATAAGGTAAAAAACACCAGCAGTAAGGGATTGGATAATATAAAACCAATCTGAGAAATAATGGGATGAGATGACCAGAAGTATTGATATCCTATGCCGTCGTCCAGCATAGAGTTGAAGCCCCAGGAAAGCACATAGATGGAATACACCAAATAAATTTTTTCTCCTAAGGAAAAATAAAGAATCAGATTGAGCAGACAGATGATCAAAATAATGCCATAATAAATACCGAGGAAATAATACTCGTTAAAAGCATAGGAAGAAAACTCTTCGTTGGATCTTATCTTAAACAAAATACTCCCTACTACTTTGGAATGAATTTTAAGATAATAGGTAGTGTTTTCATTGGACTTCAAATCAAGGTCCATGACCAAATTTTTGTGCAGGTAATTTCTGGAAGCGAAAGGAAGCTTCAAACCGGTGGAGATGGCTCTGTATTTTCCATCATTGCCCTCTGCATACAACTCTACATCGTAATGTCTGGAATCAAGAATTTCCAACACCCATTTTTTTCGATCTTTAATATCCGGTGCCACTACAAACTTGATCCAGTAAGAAGCGTTCGGATCTTCAGTATACAACTTTTCATCTTGTTTAAAGTCAGTAACAGGCAGTTTCAGAATGTCCGCGATGGTTAACTTATTGCTCGGATCTTTAAACTTTGTAATGTAATTGGGTGCGACTTCAAAAAAACTGGTTTTGTCCGTAATATGTATGACATCCGCAGCAGAGGATCTTTCTGGCGCAAGGCAAATCATTAGAACGACAATAATACGAATACAAAATACTTTCATTCTTAAAAACAGCTGGCAAAGACGAAAATACAGATTACAAAAAACAATTCAATGGTACATAAGTTCGTGATACAAAAAACAAAATCCAAATGATTTGTTCATATAGATCATTTTTTACAAAAACAGATCAACGCTATAAAATGCCTGAAAACAAAAAGTCCTTACTGTAGCTCGTACAATAAGGACTTCAAGGCATAAAAAGTATAAATTACAATTTCACTAAAGATTTATTGACGATACCTTTTCCGGTTGTAATGATAAGCAAATACGTTCCTTGCGCCTGTCCGCTCAAGTTGATTTGTTGCATTTGTGATTCGTTTCCTTTTTCAATGCTTCCCGTGCTTTGCAACACTTTACCTTTCATGTCTACAATCTTCCAATCGTATGATCCTTGTATTCCAGCGCCTATTTCAACATCAAATACGCCGTTTCCGGGATTGGAATAAACGGTAACAAGATCTTCAGACAATCTGGTGAAAGTTGCCGTAGGAACAGGCTGATATTCGAATGCTCCAATGTCTGTCGCGCCACTTCTGCTTTGTCCAGCCTGATCCAGTGTTGGTGCGCTAGTAGCAGTACCGTTATCGACAGCAGGACCTCCTGCTATGATAGCAATGGTTTGAGTAGATCCGCCGTTGTTTGCTAATACGTTTGTACCAAATACATCCGATTGAGTAGCGTCTGTTGTATTCGGAGCTCCATTGAATGTAATAGGAGCATTCACTGTTCCATACAATCCATAACCCGAAATAATTGTTGCAGCTGAAGCGGCATACAAATCATTTCCCGTTACACTGCCTACAGAAATTGTATTCAATAGCGCGACAGTTCCTGATCCCGGCACATAATAGATGCCACCACCGTTGTTAGCTGTTACGGTACAGTTGATCATGACCAGGTCATTATAAGAAGCGATTCCACCACCATCTGAAGCTGAATTACCTGTAATGGTGCTATTAACAATATTTAACGAACCGTAGTTAACAAAACCGCCTCCGTTATTACCAGCTACATTACCAGCAATCGTGCAGTTTGTGACATCTATTGTACCACTTGATGAATTTGAGATACCTCCACCCTGAGCACTTCCGCTCACGTTATTAGAAGTAATGGTACAATACTCTAAGGTAAGGTCACCGGCATTGGCAATACCAGCACCAGCTTGACTACTCAATTTCCCATTCCGAACGACAAGGTTATGAAGCAAGACCGTTTTACCAGCATTGATTGAAAAACCTCTAATGCCGGTACCACCTGAAATAGTGATTTGTTCTGCCTGCCCATAGACCGTGATGTCATTATCCAGTGCAGGAAGATTGGAAGCTAAAGAAATCGTTCCTCCTCCAAAGATATCAAAGGAAATAAGATGAGGCGAAGAACTACTGGCAGAGGCATCTGCATTGGCACTTGTGATAGCCGCTCTTAAAGAACCGGCACCACTGTCATTTAGATTGATGACTACATAACCGGTGGCATGAGCTTGAGTAAACAGGCACACCAGACTAAAGATGTAAAAAGACAGTAAAGTTGTTTTCATAAATTATTGGTTGGGTTTGGTTTTGTTCTCATATGAAAAGGAAGTTGCATAAAAAAACATACAATACCAATGTCGTACCATAGACCCCTAAGCACCTATTTCAAAAGACCTCTTCCAAAGAAGGTGGCTACATACTTTGGAAAAAGGTTTAATGGTAAAAAATGTTTTTTTATTTTCTGCCGAGGAAAAGTACGTTTAAAAGTATTTGACATGATCAGTCAGAAATCGTCTTTACCAAAAGAAACATGGGATCTGATCGCTAAAATGAGTGAAGACCCTTTATTGGCCAGGTACCTACTACAAATTAAAGGGCTAGAAACAAGTAATAATGAGCTCCATTACCTGTAGAATGATAGGTTACTGTAACTATTCGCCTATACCTGCGTAAAACTATTTGATTGAATGCAGCTTATACTTTTTGTAATGACTTTACGAGACACTCTGTACGCTAAGTATACAAAGATCATTTTAATTTTTCTTTGTTTTTTTATTTTCTGCGGAAACAATTCCTTCGCTCAGAATGTAATGACGGTATTGAATGATGCCAACAAAATGTATCAGCCACGGGAGCAAGTTTATTACCTATGGGACAAAGGAAATAAACTGACCTTGCATCAGGTACAGTCTCCTGTGTTAGACAAACAATTCATCCATGCAGGTAAAGCCGCCATTAGTTTTGGAATCACAGATGAAAATATGTGGTTTAAGATCGAGGTAAAAAATACTATTCCTGCCCAGCAAAAAGACTGGATCTTTGAAATGGCTTACCCTCATTTTGACAGCCTTGAATTTTACTACCAGGATGAAAAAGGAATCTGGCAAAAAGAATTGACCGGTGATCAAACACCTTTTCATACCAGACAAATATTCAATAAACATTTTGCCTTTCCCGTAAACCTACCTGATACGACAACACGCACGTTCTATTTTCATATAGGAGGACAAGGCTCACGACAATTTCCTCTTTACATACAAAGTCCAAAAACTTTCTATGCTGCGCAGGAAGAAATCAGTTTGATTTACGGAGGAATGTTTTTCGGAACCATCATCATCATGATGCTCTACAACTTATTTATTTTCTTCTCTCTAAAAGATAAAGTTTACATTTACTATGTATTGACCAACTTCTCTGTACTCATCTACTATTTTGGTTATACCGGTTATGGCTTTCAATACATATGGTCCGATTTGTACTGGATCAATGAAAAGGTCATTCCTTTCGGAGCAATCCTGACAGGATTAACTACTGTTCTATTTGCGAAAGTTTTTTTGGAGACAAAAAAATACATGACTTCGGTACATACTATTTTCCGGATATTTATCGCAGCATACATTCTTGAGTTAATTACACTTCCTTTTGTGTCTTACGAGATAGCATTGAAAGGCGCCTCTTTGATGGCTTCTCTTTCAGCCATGCTGGTGCTGGTTTCCAGTTACCTCATTTGGATCAAGGGCAATAAATCTGCACGTTTCATTGCCTTCGCCTTCTCTTTTTATCTGATAGGTATCGTGTTATTGAATCTAAACATCACGGGAATCATACACCGCAATTTCTTTGTTGCTCACGCCATGGAAATGGGTACCATCATAGAGATTTCTTTATTATCACTTGCCCTAAGCGATAAATACAGCAGGCTGAAAAGACAAACAGAAGCGGCACAAGCTGAATTGATAGATGTACAACGCATAGCCAATGAAGAGTTGGAAAAGAAAATCGAACGTCGTACACAAAAAATCAATCAACAAAAGGCACAACTGGAAGAATCAAACAAAGTAAAAGACAAACTACTTTCTATCATTTCCCATGACCTCAAGGGGCCTTTGAATTCCTTTCAAACTTTATTGGCCATGATGTTGAAAGACGAATTGACGAAAGATAACATCAATATGTACACCTCCCATCTTAACAATAAGTTGGGATTGATGATCAACCTGGTGGATAATATTTTGAACTGGGTAAGGACACAAATGGGAGGAATGAAATTTGACATTCTGAAATTAAACCTGAAGGAAATAGTCAAAGAAAACATCCACTTGTTCAGCAGTCAGGCTGAATTAAAAGCCATCAAGATTGTGGATGAAGTACCGGAAGACATCAAAGTATTAGGTGACAAAAATGTAGTGCGTATGGTCATTCGAAATCTAGTGGCCAACGCATTAAAGTTTACTAAAAACGAAGGACAAGTATTTATTTCTGCCAGTGTGCTGAACAACTCTGTTTTGATAGAGGTGCGCGATACAGGTATTGGCATTCCTCCCGAAAAAATGAAACTCTTATTTACTGATGCGCACTTCACTTCTCCCGACACCAATCATAATGCCGGCACAGGAATAGGTCTCTTGTTATGTAAAGAATTTTTATCGAAAACTTGCGGTGAGATATGGGTAGAGAGTGAAGAAAACAAAGGTTCGTCCTTTAAATTCACTTTACCTATCGCTTAAGGTTGGTGTCAGGTCTGAAGACGATGCTGGTGCAAGCGTCCACGCTTGTACCTAAAAATACATAGAGCGTCTCACTCGGGCCTTGATTTTTTACTTGTCAAGAATTTCCATCTCAACTCTCCTATTCAACTTCCTCGATTCTTCCGTAGCATTATCAGCAACAGGAAAAGCACCGCCATAACCTACTGTTTCGATCCTGTTGGAAGCAATGCCTTTATCGACCAGGTATTTCTTCACATTGCGTACCCGTTCTTCCGAAAGCTTAACGTTCAGCAAGGGATCTCCCTGGTTATCGGTATGCCCAATAAAACGAATGCGTACAACAGGGTCTCTCATCATCCACTGTGCAACCAAATCCAACTCAGCCATTGCGGATTCCTTCAATTCAGATTTTGTCTGATCAAAAATCAAACTGTGTAAAGCAATACGTTCAATGATGCTATCCTCTTTCACAACGGGCAAAGGATCTATCATAATAGGATGCCAGGGTTTGGTGTGTAAAACATATACACCATCCGTGATGGTATCATCGAATTCAAATTCTCCATACACATGGAGTGGTACTTTTTTTTCTACAACTGGTGCTACATAATAACGATCTACCAGAGTCACCGTTTTCTTAGGAGGCTGATAGCCGACAGGCATAGTCTCTAAATATACAAATGAAATGTCGTCTATGGCTACATCATTTCCTTCAACAGATGTATTGGTATTTTCAATGCAGATATTTACAGTACTGGTATGAAAATCGGAATACCAAACACCTGTGATGGCGATCCATCGAAACAAATGGTAAAAATCTTTTTCAAGAGCTATCACTTCTGATCCTATTGTGACTTTTAGTTCCGGATCATTGCCCTTGACATCGCCTTCTTCAAAAGCAAAATTAGATTTGGGAGGAAGCAAAGCATAGAGATTACAAAAATAGGCCCTGAACTCATAACGTGTATTGGGCTGCACATGAACAGTTTCGCACCAGATCTTCTTTCCAGGTCGTCCGTCTGAATTGCAAATTAAAAAACTTCCCCTGCCTCTTGTATGGTCACCGAAAGCAGGGTTAGCAAAATCAGCATTGTTCATGGGTGCATTATTGGTTACGGTATACGAACCAGGAGAACCATAATCGTGGTAGTAATATTCGCTGTTGAAACCATAATCACCTTGTTCAAAATCTCCATTAACAATCATATTCACTGTCTTCGCAGATTGCGCGCATACTTTCGATGCATGCATCATTGCCAATACAAGGAAAACAACCAGACGTAACAAGTGGAACTGACTCAAGCGGTAAGATATAATGACTCTATTTAATTATTTTTCGACGAAAGAGCAATTCCTTCTCCCATACAACGCGAAATAATCCCCACATAGTGTAGAATCCATACCTCAAATTCAAAGCCACTAATGATCTTTTATTATTAGTAAATAATTGACTAACAAATAAGTTAGGATGCTCGCATTGAAAAAAGATGAGTCTATCTTTTTTAATTTCAAGTTCTTGAGAATTGATTCGGTATGATTTCCAGATATCTTGTAAAAAGTAGCTTAACTTAACATTGGGGCACTATTTTTAATACCATACAAGCATCACTTAAACATTAGCTTTATGGACTTCAATCAGCCTCTACTCTATTCAAAGCCTTATTCTGCTAAAAAGACAGAAACAAAAGCTGCGTATTATGACATGATTGTTTTTTCTCCTGTGAGATGGAACTTCATTTACCAAAGACCTCAACATATTGTAAGCCGCATGGCAAAAAAACGCAATATCCTCTTTGTAGAACTCCCGATAGATTTTGATGCCAATGAAAAAGGAGAAGTCAATTTGATCATGATCAATGATCAGATCACATTGATGCAACCCAAAGTCGCTCATGTAGACGAATTGAAAGAAATCATACATACCTATGTAACCAATGATATCGTTCCTATCGGGATGTTTTTCTCTCCTATGTTCAGCTCTTTCTTAGAAGTATTTACTTTTGATAAAGTCGTATACGATTGTGTAAACGATACCGTAAAATCTTCTACCCGCTCTTTTGAAATGCAGGAAAGAGAAGGTCATTTGATTGCTGAGGCTGATCTGATTTTGACCAATGAAACAATGATCTACGATTCTAAATACCAGGATCATCCTAACGTGCATTGTTTACCTAACCTGAATGAATTATACAATGGCAAACTTTTGCCTACTGCTATACTCGATCGCACGGCAGAACGCATGGAGGTGTTGATCAGGTCTTGCAGAAATTATGGAGTGCTTATATAGTAATCTTTCTAAAATAGTTAAAAGGGGAATGAATCCCCTTTTTTTTTACAAGAAACAATGCTAGCATATCACTTCATTCCTATTAGGTAAATAAATAGCCTACGACTTTATACCTATACTTTTTTGCGATTTTATGTATGTATGCATTTCGAATGTCTTACTAAAATAACAAACTTAAATAATGAGTTATTATATTTAAGATATAGAATGTAAACGTATCATTTAAACAGTAGCGTTATGGACTTCAATCAGCCTTCAATTTATTTAAAGCCTTCTTTCTCCCCTAAAAAAGTAGAAGCAAAGGCGGCTCATTACGATATGATTGTTTTTTCTCCTGTGAGATGGAACTTCATTTATCAAAGACCCCAACATATTGTGAGTCGTATGGCAAATAAACGTAACGTATTGTTCGTGGAATTGCCTATTGAGTCTAATTCAAAAGACAAAGGCCAAATCAACCTTACCTCAATAAATGATCAAATTACAGTATTGCAAGCCAAGGTTGATACGTTAAGTGAATTAAGAGATATCATAGCTTCGTATATCACGAATGATGTTGTTCCACTTGGATTGTTTTTCTCTCCTGTATTTAGTTCTTTCTTGGAAGTATTCCTATTTGACAAAGTGGTATATGACTGCGTAAACGATCCGTTCAATTCCACTGATCAATCCTTTGAAATGACAGAAAGAGAAAATCATCTTATTGCAGAATCTGATTTGGTATTGACCAATGAGCAAATGATTTACGACTCTAAATATTTAGATCATCCCAATGTACATTGCATTAAAAAAGCTGATCAACCCTTAGCTGTAGCCATTATCGATCGTATGACAGAACGTATGGAAGTCTTGATAAGCTCATCAAGAAATTATGGAGTACGTATATAGTAATTAATCTTTAATCAAAAACTAAAAAAGGGAGTTCAATAAATGAACTCCCTTTTTATTTGTATTAAATTTTAGGTAATCTATTTACCCTCTTCTTTCCGTTGTTCTTTTTCTTCTTTTTTCTCTTCCTTCACTTCTTTCTTCTCTTCTTTTCTTTCTTGGCGTTCTTCTTTTTTCATTCGCTTAAAAGCCCCTTTCAAGAGTACAGAATGTTTAGCGGCTTCCATGTTATCACTGAAGCCTTTCATGCCGTACTTCAGATTCACTAATGTTTGATCCAGGTTCTCAGCAAATACCGTATCGGAAAATAACTTCCCTACACTTCCTTTTCCATTACGAATATTTTTAGTAATCACAGCCATGTCGCCTGTAATGGATGAAGCATTGTCTACTGTTCGATTCAACTTCGCCATGATCATATCCATATCAGCCGGTTTGATGGTGGCAATGGAATCTCCGTCTTTAATAACAGCTCCGCTATCGCCAGGTGTAAGGCTAATGGCTTTATTCCCCATTAAGCCTTCAGAGGAAATAATGGCTTTGGAATCTGTCTTAATGAATTTTTTAATGTCTTCTTCAATCTGCATATCTACCCGAACGGTAGAATCAGTCATGATAGAAATTCCTTCAATGGTACCTATATTAATACCTAAGAAGCGAACATTATTACCTACCATTAAACCACTGGCATCTTTGAAAACCCCTGTAATGATAATGGTACGGTCAAATAAATGTTGCCTCGCTCCAATAAAATAGATGGCAACTAAAAGCAATACAGAGCCTGCTGTGATGAATATGCCCAATTTAACTTTATTTCCAGTTTCGTTTTTCATAATCGTATTTTGCTATTCTATTTATTCAAAAAAAGAGCGGATCCATTCATCCTCTGATTTTTTTAGTTCTTCGTAAGTTCCTTCTATTGCTACTTCGCCTTCTTTGAGGATGATGATACGATTGGCAGTGATCCTGGCGCATTCCATATCGTGCGTGATAATAATAGAAGACGTATTGTATTTTTTTTGAACGTCCAGAATGAGTTTACTAATTTCCTTTGAAGTGATAGGATCCAAGCCAGTTGTAGGCTCATCGTACAACATAATCTTCGGCTTCAGCATCATCGTTCTTGCCAATCCTATTCGCTTACGCATGCCTCCGGATAATTCAGAAGGCATTTTATTGATCGAGTCTTGTAATCCCACATTCTGCAAAGCCTCTACCACACGTTTGGACTTTTCTTCTACTGACACCTTTTTTTCTCCTCTTAAAGGAAACTCCAGGTTCTCACCCACTGTCATTGAATCATACAAGGCAGCACTCTGAAATAAAAAACCAATACTTTTACGCATGTCGTTCAATTCTTTTTCCTTGAGTTGCAATATATTTTTACCAAGTACTTGAATCTCTCCTTCATCGGGTTGAATGAGACGCATCATACATTTGATCAATACAGATTTCCCTGTACCTGATTTGCCTAATACAACTAGGTTTTCGCCTTTGGCTAACGTCAACGTAATGCTTTTCAATACCTTCTTACTACCGAAAGTTTTTTTCAATCCTTTGATGTCTACCACGGCCTCCTTACTTTCTTTTTCTTGAGGAATGGGATCCGCTAGTATCGTTTTTTCTTCCATACGCTTACATAAAGAAACTAGTGATTTGAACAGCTACCATATCAATAATAAAGATGGAGAGCGAAGCCATGACAACAGCTGAGTTAGCGGCTTTACCCACACCTTCTGTTCCTTCATTGCAATTGTATCCTTTGTAACAGCCAATGATGCCAACCGCTTGTCCGAAGAAAAACGATTTGATCAAAGAAGGAAACAGATCCATGAAATCAAGACTATTGAATACTTGTAAAAAGTATAGAGAAAAACTGGTATCACCTTTTATGTTAACACCTGCAAATCCACCTAATAAACCGATAGCATCGGCAAATACCGTCAGCAAAGGAATCATAAATGTGCAAGCCAGTACTCTGGTCACTACGATATAATTGAAGGGATTAATACCGGAGACTTCCATGGCATCAATTTGCTCCGTTACTTTCATGGAAGCCAGTTCAGCACCTATACTTGAACCCACTTTTCCCGCACATATGACAGCGGTGATGACAGGCCCTATTTCTCTAACGATAGAAATAGCCACCATAGCCGGTAACCATGCTTCAGCGCCAAACACCGCTAACGTTGGCCTGGATTGGATGGTAAGCACTAAGCCCATAATGAATCCGGTAATCCCCACCAGTCCAAACGACTTCACTCCTATCAAATAGCTTTGTCTCAGAAATTCGTTGAATTCATAAGGAGGACGAATCGCTTCCCTGAAGAAGCGTAGGGTGAAGGACGATAATGCACCTATGTCAGCAAAGAAGGAATGGAAGGAATAACCGTCGCGATTATTGATGACCTCACAATCTGTGAGTACCTCTTTAGATTTTCCGTTAGTCTGTTTATCGACAGTATCGACCATGATGCATAAAAATTAAACGTATAAGTTTATTGGAAAACTGTGGGTAATCTCACTACAGACTACTTCACTTATTTTCATTTCCTGGGACGATCGTATTTACAACAATCAGGCAGTCTCCTGTATTTTCTATCCGGAGCGTCTACTGTTTCGGTATCATGGCCTACTGCAGCGATGTTTTTATTAATTTGTTCGAGTGACACGCCATCTTCATCATAGACAACAGTCAGCATTTTAGTATCCAAATTCCATTCGGCACTTTTTACATGTTTATCTTCTAGTGCTGCGTCCTGTATGCGTTCAATGCACATGGCGCAATTGCCGTATACTTTGAATGTAGCAGTCTTCTCATGTTCTACAATCGTAGCAAAAGCAGTAGAGAAGAAAGCAAGAAATATAACTAGAGCGAAGGAGCGAAATTGAGCATTGTTCATCGTAGTATTTATTTGGTTATACTTTCTTTATGTTAAAATAGTGCCACAGCCAGGACAGAAAAAAAGAATAGTATATAGATCTATTAGATGAGGTCTATTACTTTGTAAATGAGAAAACTAAATAGATTTATCGATTTTCATGTCCCTCTGTACCGATTAAGAAAAAAGGTATAATAATACCCGCCTAGAAAAACTGAGGAAAAGTCTACTCATCATACCCCAATTTTATCAGCATGATCAATTAAGCAACAGTGAGAATAAATGCTATATTCGTAAAAAACAAGTTTTGTAACGCAGCATGATCAACCCTAAACGTTCGTCTGAAGAAGAATATGTAGTCAGCGAAAGTCCTGAAATCAGTGTAGGAGAAAATACCAGTTGGATCAAACAAGTCTCACTTGCTTTTCCAGCCTTGCAAAATAAAAACTACAAAGCTTACTTTTCAGGTCAAATGGTATCCTTAATTGGTACCTGGCTGCAGATTGTATCGCAAGGATGGCTGGTTCTTCAATTGACTAACTCGGCACTTCAAATCGGTATCATAGCAGCATTATCTACTTTGCCTTCTTTATTCCTTACACTTTTCGGAGGTGTGATTGTAGATCAATTTCCAAAGCGGAAAATTTTACTGGCTACACAAACCGCTTCCATGATTCTTGCTTTCACCCTGGGCATCCTTACACTATCAGGACTTGTTACAGTATGGATGATTGGTATCACAGCTTTTCTATTAGGTATCGTTACCGCGATTGACTCTCCGGCCAGACAAGCATTTGTTTCTGAAATTGTAACAAAAGAACAACTTCCTTCGGCCATTGCATTAAACTCCGGAATCTTCAATGCAGCACGCGTCCTGGGTCCCAGTGTAGCCGGTTTATTGATTGCATTGATCGGTGCAGGAGGTGCTTTCCTGGTGAATGGATTGAGTTACATCGCTGTACTTCTTGCTTTACTATGGATGAAAGTTGAATTACCAACGGAACGAAAAAAATTACATGCCATAGAAGCCATTAAAGAAGGCATCTCCTATTCTTTCGCACATCCTATCATACGTACCCTTATTATCTTTACAGGTGTTTCATCGATCTTTGGATGGTCGTACACGACATTGATGCCCTTGATTGCACAGGGTACATTTCACCTCGGTGCAGCGGGATTAGGCTACATGTATGCTGCCAGTGGATTGGGGTCTTTGTTAGCAACTATACTGATTGCTACTTTTTCGAAAAAAATCTCACCTGAAATTTTCATTTTGGGAGGAAGCATCTTATTCGCTATTAGCTTGATCTTATTCAGTTATACTTCACATTTACTCATCGGCTTAATTCTTTTATTCCTGACCGGACTTGGACTATTGTCGCAGTTTGCCATGATGAATACGGTTATTCAAAGTCTCGTGATCAGTGAAATGAGAGGTCGGGTCATTAGTATTTACATCCTCATGTTTATCGGACTTACTCCAGTTGGAAATATTGGTGCCGGTTGGATGGCAGAACATTTAGGAATAGGAGTAACGATGAGAACAGGAGCTATAGTCATTCTGATTTTCAGTACTGTTATACTTTATTATCGCAACAAAATTAGAGCAGCTTACCGGATTTATAAGAAGAAAACTGAGCTATAAATACAAAATCGACTGAGAATAATGCAACTGACAGCGTGAAACGATTTCTTCAAATTACATATTTAATATAAACAACAGGATATAAGATCCTTAACAATAATTATTTTCTAAGAGAGTAAGTATTAACAATCATTATTTTTAAGTATCTTCATCTACATAATTTTGCAGCTAATTATATTTTAGGTCTATATTTTCTTTTTTTACCATTATGGCAAAACCAAAGTCCGATGATTCTTTATCTATTCCAGATACCATTCAATCTTTGACGCAATTCTTTTTCCCTGCAGCTACAGAAGATAAAAAAGAAGAACCATTAGCAGATTTCAATTTTCTAGAACTCAATAACTTTTACGACAACTCTCCTTCTGTAGCCTTTATATACAATCATAAATCCACAACATACGATTACTTCAGTCCCAACATTAGAAAAGTGATGGGATATGAAAATGTCGATTTTCAAAACGGAGGATTGAAATTTTCCATGTCATTGGTGCATCCGGATCACGTAAAAGTGTACAACCGACATGTATTACCTTTGATGTTCAAATACTATTCTATTTATGCCTTTAAAGGAAAAGTAAAAAACCTGGTATTCTCCTATACCTTTCGTATCAAGCGAAGCGACGGTGAATACATATGGGCGCTTCATTATATGAATAGCATACGAGTAAGTAAATGGGGACTTCCGATACTGACATTAGTAAACATTACAGATATCACTTCACTGAAAAAAGATGATGGTATAGACTTTTCTGTATCGGTAAAAGAAGATAACGCCATTACCAAAACAATTTTATCTCGTGTGTTCCCTTCAAAAAACAGCACGCTTAATTTTTCTGAGCGAGAAATTGAAATCCTCTCATTGATGGCACAAGGTAAGCGAAGCAAAGAGATTGCGGAAGAACTTTGTATCAGTAAACACACAGTGAGCACCCATCGAAAAAACATGATGGAAAAATCGAGAGTAAAGAACAGTTACGAATTGATCCACCTGGCAAGGACTAAAGGCCTTATCACAGAAAGTAGGCTGGTATAATTTCTCTGTTCAATACTTCAAATAAACCTTAGAATATTTACATAAGTATTCCGATAAAATACAAAAGGCCTATCATCCTATAACCTTTCCACAACAGCACAAATAATTATACAATTCACCAACTTTATACAGAGGATATCGTTTGAAGACTAAATCAGTAACACTTTTCCTTAACTATTTTTGTCTTCATGCAGCATAATGAACAAAAACTGATAGAAGAAAACAAAAAGCTTCTGGAAGAAATAGACCGATTGAAGAGCGCTTTAGAAGAGAACATATACGAGAATCTCTTTCACGTTTCACCGGACATCATCATTCAGGTTGACCCTTCTTACAAAATAATTGTCATTCATATTCCAGGATTTACACGTGAACGATTAGATGCCCTTCATGGTAAAGATCTATTCAGCGTAACACCATTGGTTGTACATGGTCAAATGCGTGAAGCATTAGAAAAAGTATTTGGACAAGGAGAAACCGTACACTACGAATCCGAAGCGGAAGCGCTAGGTAAATACAGACATTACCTCAATTACGTCACTCCTTTAAAAGGTGAGAATGGAGTAATTAATTCTGCTTATTTCATCAGCAGAGAAGTAACCGAACAGCGAATTTCAGAAAGATTAAGAAGCGAAAGTGATAAAAAGTTGCTGGCTCTATTTGGCAGCTCTCAACATTTACACATACTGATGGATAAAAATCAAAAGCTTCTTTGGTTTAATCAGAAAGCGACAGAGACTGCATTATTCCTTTTCGAGAAAGAGTTAGAAGTTGGAAAATCAATGCTCGAATATTTGCAAGGTGAGTACCAGGACAGTTTTGTAGCTTACTTCCAAAAAGCCATGTCAGGCGAAAGCGTAGTCTTTCCAAGACACTACATCATTGACAACAATCAGCACTTTTATCTGGAAATGATGCTGCAATGCATATACGAAGATGAAGCCAGGACCAATATGATTGGTATTTCATTGGTAGGTGTCGAAACCACAGATCGAAGAGCGAACGAAGCCAAACTGGAGAAAATCAACAAAGAGCTGATCCAACACAATCAACAACTCAATCAATACTCTTTCGTCATCTCTCATAACCTGAGAGGTCCCATCGTTACATTGCTAGGCCTTGTCAATCTGTTTGAACAGAAATCAACTGATGAAGCATTCAAAAACGAAATCATTCAACACATCAAAAAATCAACGCTCCATCTCGACAATATCATTCTGGACTTAAATATGATTCTCTCCCAAGCCGATGGTAGAGAAAACATGCGGAGTGAAGTCCACCTTTCAACCGAATTGCAAATGGTGGAAGACTTATTGAAGAGTCAGATTGATTTTGCTCAGGCGGAAATACTAACAGACTTCAAAGAAGTAAATACACTTTATTCGGTAAAGAGTTACATACAAAGTATTTTCATGAATCTTGTTTCCAATTCACTCAAATATAAAAAGCCGGCTATACCAGCCGTCATCTACTTATCAAGCCATCTGGAATCCAACAGCATGGTACGTATAGACATACAAGACAATGGCATCGGACTAAATTTAGAAAAACATATCGATTCTTTATATGGCTTTTATAAACGTTTCCATACTCATGTCGATGGAAAAGGATTAGGATTACACTTGGTCAAAACACAAGTAGACCTTTTAGGCGGAAGAATTGAAGTCAAAAGTACGGTGAACGAAGGCACCACTTTTTCCATCTATCTTCCTGTACATTGATGAGTACAAATGACAACTACATGGATCCCACCATCCTGACACAATTGGTCAGTGTAAAAATGCCTTTTGGCAAATACAAGGATGTATTACTTTGTGATTTACCGGTCTCCT
>JAQBNS010000044.1 GCA_028288405.1 Chitinophagaceae bacterium | reverse complement strand
CAACAGGGCATGACATTTCGCTGCCATGATCAGGTTTTGAGAAGCTCTTGGACCGGCACCCCATTCCAAATATTTCTTTGCAATGTCTGCTGCCATTGGTTCTCCCGGTCTTGATAAGTGGACCAATTTTACGGCATACTCAATGACGTTATCTGTTACAGGCACTTGACGTACGAGGTTTTGATAAGCCATAATTTCTACCGCACTGAGAATTGGCTTCACTGTTTTTTTCTCGTTTCCGGTTGTACTGCGCACGATCTCTACTTCCGATTGGTAAGAAGGATATTTAATGCTTAGGTTAAACATGAAACGGTCAAGCTGTGCTTCCGGCAGAGGATAGGTTCCTTCTTGCTCGATAGGGTTTTGTGTCGCTAATACAAAGAAAGGTTTTTCTAACTTGTGGTGTTGACCGGCAACCGTAACGGAATACTCTTGCATGGCTTCCAGCAAGGCTGCTTGAGTTTTAGGCGGAGTTCTATTGATCTCATCCGCTAAAATAATATTAGCGAAAATAGGACCTTTGATGAATTGAAACTGTCTGTTCTGATCCATTGTTTCAGCTCCGACAATATCAGAGGGCATTAAATCCGGTGTAAACTGAATGCGTTTGAATTTGAGATCCAGTGAAGAAGCAATGGTATTGATCAACAATGTTTTTGCCAAACCCGGTACACCTACCAGTAGACAATGGCCTTGACAGAAGATGGCAGTCAATAACAATTGTACCGCTTCTTCTTGCCCAATGATCACTTGAGAAATCTCTTTTGTGAGTTTTTGATAAGCACTATGCAATGATTGTGCTTTTTCAACATCGTTTAATCCCTCTATCATTTATCCTTTTTTAATAAGTCACAGGAGTCGTATTCTTTGGCTACGTCAATGTATACTTCATCCTTTGTTTTATCAAACCATTTATTGATGGCTGTATTTTTTTGTTCGTCTTGCGTAGCGTTGTAGATTTTTTGATAATCATCTTTCAGGTTTGCCTGATGCGCGGGAACTTTGGTTTTATAATAAATGATCCTTACGGCATCCTGATTGTCTTCTGTACGAAATCTTACGGGTCTGGAAATATCGCCCACTTTAATGGTATCGATAACAAAGAAAATACCCGGATCGATTTTTTCCATCGGTATACGTGAACTGCCGTCTTCGTTCAGGAACATCCCTCCATTGTTCTTCGTTACTTTTTCAATGGAATGTTCTTTCGCTGCTTTTTCAAACGTAATACTGTCTCTAAGTATCATTGTTCTTAAACTATCCAGAAATTTTTCCGCATTAGAAAGATCTCGCAGGGATGAACCCGGTTTGATCAAAATGTGGCGTGTGTTGTATTCTGTACCTCTGCGTTCAATCAATTGGATGATGTGGTATCCAAATTCTGATTCTACGATTTCAGAAGTTTCTCCAGGCTGTAATTTATAAGCCATGGATTCGTATGGTTTTACAAGATCACCTTTTTTAAAGAAACCTAGTTCACCACATTGTTTGGCAGAACCGGGATCTTCAGAATATCTTTTCGCTAACGCGCAAAAATCTTCTCCTTTTAATAAACGCTGACGAATGTCTTCTGCTTTCGATAAAAAGATAGCGCGTTGTTCCTTGCTGATTTCAGCCGTACGTACAATCTGGCCTACTTCTACTTCGGTAGAGAAAAAAGGTAAACTGTCTTTAGGAATACCTTTGTAAAACTTCTCTACTTCTCCGGGAGTAACTTTTAGTCCTGAAGTGATTTGCCCTTGCATTTTTTCAGTGATCATTTGATCTCTTACTTGTCTGCGTAAATCCGCTTTCAAGTCATCCACTGATTTTTTATAGTAATCCTCTAATTTTTTCTCAGAACCAAATTGAGAAATAAAGTATTGCATACGTCGGTCGAGCTGACTTTCTACGGCTTGCTTGTCTACTGTTACAGAATCCAATTCTGCTTTTGCCAATAATAATTTATTGATCACCAAAGATTCCAATATGGTGCATTTGATTTTGCTTTTGTCCGGAGCAAACTTGGCTTCCTGGCTTTGTAAAAATTGAATGTATGCCACTTCAAGCTCTGATTTCAGCACGACATAATTGTCTACTTTAGCGACAATCTTGTCTACCATTTGTCCAAAGACAAGTGTACACCCCATAGAGGTGTACACCATTAAAAACATTAAAAACTTCTTCAAAACTTAAGAATGTTGATTGTGTGAAGCCAAATTACTTTGTGGCGTTGCCCGTTTTAACCATTTTATTGAGTTCCGCTTCGTTAACACTTACGGGATATTTTGTTTTCAGACTTTCCAACCACTTTTTCTCCAGGTAATTTTGGTAATCAGAAATGACTAAGCCTCTGCATTCTTCCAATTCTTTTGCGCGAGGAGCTTCTATTTTGTCGATGATCACCAGGTAGAAACGATCTTTCGCTTCAAAAGGATAAGATCCGATTTTTGGTTCTGCTTTGTCTACCCATTCATTGTCTCCTTTTTGATAAAGGCCTTCAGTAATTTGAAGTGCTAAAGGTTCCTTTGTTGTGTAACGCAACTCAATCGCTTTTTTGGAAGTAGAGCGAGCGTATAGTTTAACTAAAGCGTTAGAAGTATTAAATGTACCGGATACGCTGCCTTTGATGCGATTGGCCGTAACGCCTTTCGAAACGAAATAGTGTATCAATGAATCTTTACGGCTACCGCTTTTTACGCTTTCATTTTTAATAGACGTTTCAACCAGGTATAATACCAGTTTTTTATCTCTTAGTAATGCGGTTACCATCTTATCCAGGGCAGCCATGTTTTCTTGAGGAATGGCGGCTTTGTTTTTTGCATATTTCAAATCTATTCCCGCTGGTTCCAGCACTTCGTAATCAGAAGATTTTATTTCTTCTTTTGCTTTGTTCAATGTTTCTTTAGAAGAGGCACTTAATATGGTAGCTTTAGAGCGTTCCTTCCATTGGTATTTACTTCTGTTTTCATTGAAGAATGCGCGAAGCCCAGTGGTGTCTTCTACCGCTTTCGACCATACTTTTTGGTCCATCAATTGGAACAACAAGATTCCGTCTCTGTATTCTTTTACCAACATACGGTAGTCTACATATTTCTCAGCCAGGTGATTTTCTTCCCACTTGGTCAATGTTTCTTCGGCGTATTGATTGTATAATTGACTCATGTAAACGATGGGCGTTACATCTGTTCTGGCTCTTTGCTTTAAGCGGATGAATTCATAAAAAGCAAGACGAGAGTATGGTTCGTTTTTGATGGTGAACAATATTGTTTTTTTATTCTTAACATCGTCAGCATTGTATTTCCAAGAACCTTTTGTTAAGGTACTGTCTGCAAGCAGCATGGTTGCATTTACATTGGCCGTATTCTCTTTGAATTCATCTTCTTTTTTGATGCGGTCCAGGAATGCTTTTTTATTCAATTCGGAACGAGAGTCACGATTTACTTTTTGTTTTAAAGAGGGTTCCAATTCTTCAAAAGGAGTGAGTTGTTTTCTTTCTATCAATTTAATGATGTGCCATCCATAAGGAGTAAGTACCGGCTTAGATACATCACCGGGATTTTTAAGTGCGAAAGCGGCGTCTTCAAAAGAGGCCACCATACGGCCGGTAGAGAACCACGGCAGTTCACCGTTTTTAGATTTGGATTGTACATCTTCAGAGAATGTTTTCACCAGAGTAGCCCAAGGCTCACCTGCGGACAATTTTTTAGAGATCTCCTCGATTTTGCGGTAAGCCGCAAGAGAGTCTTCAGCGCTGCCGCCTGCTGTATAACGAATCATGATGTGAGCCGTGCGTACTTCACCTTGAGAAGGTCTGCGAGCCGTCACTTTTAATACGTGATAACCAAAACGTGTACGAATGATAGAAGAGATGGAGCCAACCGGAGTTTTGAAAGCGGCATCTTCAAACGGATAAACCATTTGCAAGGCTGTAAAATAACCAAGGTCTCCGGAGTTAGTAGCAGCAGAAGGATCTTCTGAATTGACTTTCGCTAACTGATCGAAATTTTCTCCTTTAAGCGCTTTATCTCTGATGTTTTTGATTTTGTTATAAGCAATCAACGTGTCTTTGGGATCGGCATCTGGTTTTACCAGGATCAGGATGTGAGAGGCTCTTACTTCCTCTTTCATGCGATCGTATGCTTCGCGGATCAACTGTTGAGTAACTTCCTTTTCTGTGAGATAAGGAGTAGCCAATTGTTTTTTATAACCATCTAATTCACTTTTAAAAGCAGCAGTAGTATCAAGACCAAGCGTTTCTGCTTCTTTCACCTTTAACCTGAAATTGACATACAGGTTCATGTATTCTTTTAAGCTGCTTTCTGCATAAGCATTTTCAGCATTGATGTTATTTTTTGTATAGACGTAGCTAAAGTCGTCAGAAAGAATTGGGTCAGAACCGATGGTACCTAAAACGGTGCCTTGTGGTTTTGCATTCGAAGTGGTAGCTGGTTTGTTTGATTTACAGGCAAATACAAAAACTAAAGGTATTAAGGCCAAAAAAGCTTTATTCATAATTCTTGGTATAAATTGTTAGACTACAAGTTTACTAATTTTTTCACAATAAAATCCAAGAAGATAACGAAGGGTGATCTTTAAAATTGGGAAGGCACACTAGATTTTTTAATCAGGCGATGAATGGTGTAATGACCTTCTTTAAAAACCTCCACTGAATCAATGATCTTTTTGATCAGGGATACCCCTAAACCACCTTTACGGCGGTCTTTTACCAGTCGTTCCACAGGAGTGGACTCGTTCTGGTTCAGGTCGAAGAAGTCGCCTTCGTCTTTTATACAAAAAATAACAGCACCGTCATCCTGGGACTCTATTTCCAGTTCCAGGTGTCTTGTGGTATCATTATGGTTAGAATGCAGGATTCGATTGGCACAAATTTCATCGATGGCCAAAACAAGCAAAAACTGTTCTTTCTCAGAGAGATAAAAAAGTCTAATGACCTCAGAAACAAAGTCTCTGACGTCTTTCAGCTTTGAAGTGTGGCACGGTATGGTAATTTTGTGTGTCAATCTACTCTACAATTTTCTCCGCTTCTTCTTTCGTTGGGACGATGTCTATGAGGTCAACTAATCCCAGAATTTCAAAAACGCTTTTAACCTTATCATTCATGTGGAAAAGGGCAATTTTAATCCCTTGTTCCTCAAAATCTTCCAGGTAGGACATAAATACGCCCAGACCAGCTGAAGAGATGTAGTTGAGTTTTGCGCAGTCTACCAGAATTTTACGCTCTCCTTTTTTTATAGCTTCGGAGATGGCCGTATCTAATTCTATGCTAGAGCTTGCATCAATCTCTCCATCGATGGTTATTACGTAGGTCTTCTCTTCTTTGTTTGCACTTATGTTCATATCTGTCTAAAAAACGTGGTTAAGTGATACAAATGGTAAGTAAATTAATAAAAGTGGTTAAACAAATTTCAATAACAGTAATGTGCTGTCATCTTCCGGTTCGCTTTTGCCGGAAAAGGCTTTGGTCTCCTGGAAGATTTTTTCTAACAGACTATTCGCTTTCAGTTCTTTATAGTTAATAAATACGTTCTTCAAGCGGTCTGTACCAAATAAGTCTCCTTGTTTATTGCTGGCTTCTACAATTCCGTCTGTGTACAATAAGAGACTATCTCCTGCATGATAAGGAAGAACTTTACATTCAATGAAAGAGGCATAATCTTTTCCTCTGACTACACCAAGGCCAGTGCCTTTAGACTCGATGTATTCGGTTTGTTTATTGGAATAGAAAAGAGGCAGACAATGTCCTGCACGTGCAATCTGTAAGGTCTTTTCTGTAGGATTAATTTTGATAACCAGCAGCGTGAGGAAGGTGCTTTTCTCAAAACATCTAGCCAAAGCAGTGTTTGCATACCTCAGGAAATCAATGGGGTCGAGGTTCAATTGCACCAAGCTCTGGAAGATCCCTTTGGTTTGTGCCATATTAAAAGCCGCACTGGTTCCATGTCCGGAAACATC
>JAQBNS010000029.1 GCA_028288405.1 Chitinophagaceae bacterium | reverse complement strand
CAGGATAAGGAAGATTACTTGAGCAACAATATATGCGATAAAAAA
Source organism: Chitinophagaceae bacterium (assembly GCA_028288405.1). Taxonomy (GTDB): domain Bacteria; phylum Bacteroidota; class Bacteroidia; order Cytophagales; family Cytophagaceae; genus JACMQM01. The sequence goes on along the minus strand of JAQBNS010000029.1, from coordinate 6,624 downwards.
ACGAATATCAAACACGGTATTTGTTTGTTGGGACTCATTCAATATCGAATCTTTATAGAAAGTTGACACTAAAAGTGTCAGGGCATTATTGGTAAAGTGCATCGCGATCGGTACCCATAAGCTGTTAGTCCAGAGGTAGCAATAGCCAAATAATACCCCTAGTAACATCCGTGGGATAAAACCGAGGAATTGAAAATGGATATAACTGAAGATAAAGCCTGTGATCCATATAGCAAAATGTTTTTTGTTCCAGATACGGATGAGTTCATTTTGAACAATGCCTCTGAAAACCAATTCTTCTCCTATTGCCGGAATGATTGATAGTACTATAAATACCAATATGAAATTTGAAATACCATTATAATGAACCAGTATTTCTGTTAATACTGCTGCACTTTTTTCAGCTTGTCTTGCTGTTTGTTCAATTGTGCTAAACATTTTAGGTAGAGACAGGGCTTTATTTAGTAAAGACAGCTGTTCTATTAAGGGAATAGAAATAATCAAAAGCGCCGCAGAGGTTAAAATATACCACCATTGCTTAGGCACAGAAGAAAATAAATTAGAGGGAGTTCCTTCAGATTTAAAATATCGTATGTACAAAAATGGTAGTATAATAAAACCAAGAAACATCCCAAATCCTTGAACAAGTGTTAGTATGACTTGAATATTGGGAATAAGGGCTAATTTCTCAGGATGAGTTTCAAAATCACTTGGAATATGAACCAATTCCATTAATAAAATCCCTCTTGAAGCCTGCATAATGAGGAAAAAACCGGTCATGCATAACAGTACTCCCAGAGAAAGTATTGTTTTAGAGAAGATTGTACTATTAAATGTATTCATGAATGTGTAAATTTACTTTAATTAAAGTGATTATAAAATACTGTGGTAAGGATAGGCGACATAACATTTGAAAATTTCCCATTATTACTGGCTCCCATGGAAGATGTCAGCGACCCTCCTTTTAGGGCTGTTTGCAAGGAACAAGGTGCCGATATGATGTATACGGAATTTATCAATGCCGATGGCTTGATCCGTGAAGCAGATAAAAGCGTGCAGAAATTGGACATCTACGATTACGAACGTCCAATCGGTATACAGATTTTTGGTGATAAAATCGATGCAATGCGCGAAGCGGCAGCGATTGCCGAAGCAGCCAGACCGGAATTAGTAGACATCAACTACGGTTGTCCTGTAAAGAAAGTGGCCTGTAAAGGAGCCGGTGCAGGAATTTTGCTGGATCTTCCTAAAATGCAAAGCATGACTTCTGAAATTGTGAAACGTTGCACCTTGCCAGTGACCGTGAAAACAAGATTAGGCTGGGATCATGAAAACATCAAGATCATGGAAGTCGCCCAACGTTTGCAGGATGTGGGTATTCAGGCACTGACTATTCACGGCCGTACGCGTGCACAAATGTATAAAGGCGAAGCCGACTGGTCGCACATTGCACAAGTTAAAAATAGCGCTAACATACACATTCCGATTTTTGGAAATGGTGATATAGACAGCCCGCAAAAAGCATTAGAATACAAAGATAAATACGGAGTAGACGGCATCATGATCGGCCGCGCTGCCATTGGTTATCCATGGATCTTCAAGGAGATCAAGCATTATTTCAAAACAGGAGAAATTCTCCCTCCTCCGGATGTTTTGGAACGTGTGCGCGTTTGTAAAAAACATTTGGATTTTTCCATACAATGGAAAGGCGACAGACAAGGTATCTTTGAAATGCGCACGCACTATACCAATTATTTCCGAGGCATTTCTCATTTCAAACCTTTCCGCACCCGATTGGTAGAGGCTTCTACGTATACTGAAGTGTGCGAGATTTTAGATCAGGTGGCGAATACTTCTTTTGAGTTGGTGATTTAATCGACCGGCTCGATACCTTCTTCCGAAACTTCCTGTTTAAATATTTTCTGAAGATAAGTCAACAATTCAGGATGTTTCTTTTTGAATTCAGAAGGAGCAACAAAGAAGTATTCACTGGCAACCGCTAAAAATTCAGCGTCGTTGGTTAAGGCATAAGGAGAGATGTCAGATGCCCCTGCTCTGATTTTACGAACTTCTTTATGCATCTCACTAAGCCATGGATCTATATTTTTTTTCTCCATCAAATGTTCGGGAACACCATCCACTATACCGTCTGTCTTATCGAGCAAGTGTGTGAATTCATGTATGCCTACATTATGATGTCTTTTTTTGCTTTGAAAACCACTGATCAGATCAGGCTTAGACAGCATCACGACTTGACTTAGAGGACCTGATCCCACCATACCGGAAATACGGTCTTGTTTCATCTCTCTGTTCGGATGTAAAAAACTATCGTCAAATGTATCGCTGTACAACAAAACTTCCCGGATCATAGGATAGTTATAATCATCAAAAGCGAAAGCCGGAATCACGGCAGAAGCAGCTACTAAAACTTTGGTGTGTTCATCCGCTTCTACATCTACTCCGGTTATTTTCTTTTCACTTAGGAAAAGATGAATGCGTTTTTCAAAGAGCGCTTGTTCGTCTTCGGGAAGTTGTTCGTAATAATCGACTTCTTTTAATAGAATATCTCTATAGCTCTCCGCAACAACTGGCGCAGATTCAGCGACAGCCTTTGGTTTTTTGATGAAATAAATGATAGTTAGGAATAGGATAGCAAGGATAATTAAATAGATCATAGTTTCTAAATATAGATTTTGCAGACAGCTGCGTGAGGGATAGTAGCGGAAAGCCCGCAGCGAGGTAGAAAGATTGGGCTAAGGAACAAAGATGAACGAGCGAGGACTTGCAGCGGATAGCCCGGCCCGAAGGGACACGCCCAAAGCCATCGCATCTTTACCACTAAAGTCTTTCATCCAATTATGTTTTTTGAATCCTATTTTCAATATAAACAAAATGACCTTACATCTTTTGATGCAAGGCCATTAATAATTTATTCAAATCCTCTTATCTATTAAACACCTTCTGCAACGACTTCCGTCACTTCGGGAATCATGCGTTTCATTAAATTTTCAATTCCTGCTTTCAACGTTACGGTAGAAGAAGGACACCCGCTGCAAGAACCTTGCAATTGTACTCTCACCACACCGTCTTCAAAGGAATGGAAGTTGATCGCGCCACCGTCTTGTTCTACAGCCGGGCGGATGTATTCGTCTAAGATGACTTTTATTTTTCCGACGATTTCTGATTCACCTTCTATGCGTTCGTTGGTAGATGTGATTTCAGGCATGGCTTTGAACAAAGGAGCACCTTCTTCCAAATAACCTTTGATCAAGGCTTTGATCATACCTGTGATTTCAATCCAGTCGATATCTTCTGTTTTCGTGATGGTGATGAAGTTGGCATTCATGAATACACGTTTCACAAAATTGAAACGGAATAAATCTAATGCCAGGGGACAACTTTCAGCACTGGAAGGACTCGCAAAATCCACGCTGCCTTCAGGAACCAATAACGTATTGGTCATGAATTTTAACGAATGCGGATTGGGGTTCGCTTCTGTATATATTTCTATCGGTGTCTTTGTAGTTTCCATAATTTTGCTGCGTGTGTCAGTACAACGGCATCGCCGTTTGATAAGTTCAAATATACGGATAATCGGGATCTAATCCACTTTTTTGGCTTGTGCTAAACCATTCACGCACAAGGAAGTGGAAATGTCGCCGGCAACATTTACAGCGGTCCGGAACATGTCCAATAGGCGGTCCGGAGCCAGAATGAGGATGATACCTTCTGCCGGTAATCCCACGGTCTGTAAAATAATGACCAGTGTAATCATACCCGCACCAGGAATTCCTGCTGCTCCGGCAGTACTTAAAATCGAGGTCAATATGATGATGCCCATTTGAACCAAGGTCAGTTCAACACCCAGAGATTGTGCAATGAAATAAACAGCTACGCATTTATACAAGGCTGTGCCGTCCATGTTGATCGTCGCTCCAACGGATACTACAAAATTGCTGATGTTGTCGGGCACATGAAATTTTTCTTTGACCACGTTCAAGGTCAAGGGTAATGTGGCATTGCTGGAACTGGTAGAAAAAGCCATCAACAATACAGCTCTGCTTTTGACAAAAAACTCCACGTACTTTGTTTTGCTTAAAGTGGTAAAACAAAGTGGATAAACGACAAACAGCATAATGGCTAATCCCAGAATGACGGTGAACATGTACAATCCTAAGGACAATAAGACATCCGCATTCAATTCTAAAGAAGCGACCAACGCAAAAACTCCAATAGGAGACAGCGCCATGATCAAATGAATAACCTCTGTAAACCAGGATTGAATGGCTTCCAGCGCTCCTAGTATTTTTTCTTTAGGCTCACCGGTCATTTTAGAAAGTGCTATCCCTAAGAGGAAAGCAATCATGACAACCTGCAGCATCATGGTATTGTTGCTGAGTGCATGCACCATGTTGTCGGGAACAATATTGGATAAGGCACCGGTGAAGGTATCGGAAGATTCTGTCTGTTGCAGTGCCGTAATTTTTTCTGCGGCAGCTTGATCAACAGCCAGGTGTTCTATTTTATGTCCGGGGCTAATGAGATAAGCCAGGCTAAGACCAATGATGGTGGCCGATACCAGTGTAGTCAGAAAAATAAGGAAGGTGTGTTTGCCGATCGCTTTTAATTCAGAAATAGATTTCAGGCTTCCCATGCCTACGATGAGTGAACTGAAAACCAGCGGAACAGCTACGAGATAAAGCAGCTTGATGAAAATTTTTCCAAGCGGTTTGATCCAATCGGTAGTGAAAGCGATGAGGTCCGGAAATGGTTTTTGCAAAAATGCCCATGCCACTCCGATTGCCATCGCGGCAATGATCTGAGTGGACAAGGGTATTTTTTTTATTCCCACCGGATGGATTTATTGATGAGGTAAAAATCTAATATTACAATGGCTGCCATCGCTTCTACGATCGGCACGGCGCGAGGTACGACGCAAGGATCGTGTCTCCCTTTACCCGAAACAGTAGTTGCTTCTCCGGACGTATTGATACTTTCCTGATCTTTCATCAATGTCGCTACAGGTTTGAAGGCCACTTTGAAATAAATATCTTCTCCGTTAGAAATACCACCTTGTATGCCGCCGGAGTGATTGGTCGTTGTACGGACTTTGCCGTTTTCTATAACAAACGGATCGTTGTGTTGTGAACCGAATAATTCCACGCCTTCAAATCCACTGCCGTATTCAAATCCTTTTACTGCATTGATGCTGAGCATGGCTTTGCCTAATTCTGCATGTAGTTTATCGAAAGCCGGTTCTCCTAAACCTACCGGAGTTCCTTTAATGACGCCGGTTACAACACCACCCACAGTATCCTGATTCTTGCGCGTTTCGTCGATGAAGGCAATCATTTGTTCTGCCATCTCCGGATCAGGACAACGTAAAATATTGTCTTCGGTTTTGCTGAGGTCCAGCTCTGTATAGGCTTTGTTCAGCTTTAATGGGCCTACCTGAGAAACATAAGCTTGTATCGTGATGCCCAATTGGCTCAGTACTGTTTTTGCTAAAGCGCCTGCTGCTACACGCGCCAGTGTTTCACGTGCGGAACTTCTTCCTCCGCCCCTGTAATCGCGCACACCGTATTTTACGTGGTAAGTATAATCTGCATGAGAAGGTCTGAATTTTTCTGCGATGTGCGAATAGTCTTTGCTGCGGGCATCTGCATTACGCACCATCATAGCGATAGGGCTTCCCGTAGATTTTCCTTCAAATACTCCCGAAAGGATTTCAATACGATCTTCTTCTTTGCGTTGTGTTGTAATCTTGGATTGTCCAGGCTTACGTCTGTCCAACTCGCTTTGTATGAAGTCCAGATCAACCGTTATTCCGGCAGGACAGCCGTCTACAATCACACCCACCGCTTCTCCGTGCGACTCTCCAAAGGTTGATATTCTGAATAAGGTACCGTATGAATTACTCATCGTTTAAAGATTAAAACCGATAGGGCTAGGAATAATAAGAAGATAATTAAGTTGGCAAATCTATTAAGGCTTTCGTCTTTTTCCAATGAATATTCGGTATTACTTGCTTTGTAGAGCAATTGGAGAAAACTATCTTCACCAACAATCTCTTCGTTGTCGCTGACTTCTGTGGTGAGGACGATGGGTTGGTCAACAGCCAAGGTATCGTAACGATGCTTCGAAGGATCGAAATAGACCCAGAAAATGCTGTTTTTAATATTAAATGTTTTGGGTGAATCCGAATGGATGAAGTACTCAAAGTGTGTTCTCTGGCCTGTCGCCGTGTTTTGTACGGTTCTTTTGGACAAAGAAAGATGAAGTCCCGGTATGGAATTGTAGATCCAAGGCTCGTGGATGGAAATTAGATATTTTGGTCCTTCGATATCAAAAGAAAAATTGAATCCCTTTGTGCGTTGCTGAATGGCTATTGGAGAGGGTTTGATGTGGAAACTTCCTACGGCCATCTCATTGCGTAAAACATGTTCGGGCAATGCTTGCAAAGTCAACACAGCAGCTTTTGAGCGCAGTTCTTTGATTACAGCTTTTCGATTGACTTGCACTTTTTTGTTGAACAGCCCTTTTTCTTCTGTCTGTGTTTCGTAACACAAATAATGAAAGGATAAGGAAGGAATTTTGGTTTTGGTGGTATCAATAGAAAGACTT
>JAQBNS010000017.1 GCA_028288405.1 Chitinophagaceae bacterium | reverse complement strand
CCTCCTAGCTCCTAGCTCGTTCCTTTTATTTTACACTATCTTTAGGAATGGTAATACTGTCATTAATTTTTTTCTGCTCAGGGTTACTCAATTTGTCCTCCATATCTGTAACGTCTGATTGAATGATAGAACCTTCTTTCGATAGGATATCATTGATCTCTTTCGTACCAAAATAAGAGTAGGAAAATATAATCAGAAATACAGTCATTATACCTGTACCCACCCAGGCCAGGGTTCTTTTTGCCGTAAATGCAGGAAAAAGATCGTGCTCCTGGCTTTTCTTTTTATTCAGAATCTGAAGGTATTGTTCCTCAAAGAAGTTTTCAGGAACGGTATAAATATTTTTTTTGCCGTACTGATCCAATAAATGCCCAGGAGTTTGCGCAAGTATGTTTTCTTTGAGTTCTTCAAAGTATGTATCGGAAGTAGTAAACGGATGTTTGATCTTTTTATCCATGACCCCTGAGTGTTATTATTCTTTTGACAGCAGCTTTTATTATTGGTTTAAACTGATCTTTAAATGCTGTTCTATTTTTTTCACTGCATGGTGATAAGACGCTTTTAATGCTCCGACGGAAGTTCCCAGTATATCTGACATCTCTTCATAGGTCAGATCGTCAAAGTATTTCATGTTAAAAACCAGCCTCTGTTTATCAGGAAGCGTGATTATGGCTTTTTGAAGACGCATGCTGATATCGTCTCCATCGATCAGAGAACTTGAATCCAGCTTCGCATGGAGGTCTTTTGTAAGATCGTATATGGGGATAAACAGTACATTCTTCTTCTTTTTAATGAAGTTTAAACACTCATTGCTGGCAATGCGGTAAATCCATGTGTACAGGCTGGCGTCTTCCCGGAATCGATCCAGGTTTTTCCAGACTTTTATGAATACATTTTGAGTTAAATCATTGGCATCGTCATGGTCAACGACCATTTTTCTGGTGAGCCAGTATACCTTTTTCTGGTACTTCGTCACCAATAGATTAAAACCGTAATGTTTGGTTTTATCTTCCTTAAACAATGCTATGATCTCGCTGTCTTCCAAAATCTCGTTAATAAAAAAAGCCGGATTCTTAGAATCCGGCTCGAATATAATAAAATCTTATTAATTTCCTTACTTCCTTTTTCTTTCTATCACTTTCAAGCTCGCTGCCACGATATGATTTGCCGTCAAACCATATTTTTCCATCAGTTGATCCGGGGTACCACTTTCTCCAAAAGTATCTTGAGTTCCTACCATTTCCAAAGGAGTAGGTAGGTTCACACCTAACGTACGGGCAATACTTTCACCTAAACCTCCTAGGATATTGTGCTCTTCTGCACTGACTGCGCAACCTGTTTTCTTCACTGAGTCAAGGATGGCTTTTTCGTCTAAAGGCTTAATCGTGTGAATATTTATGATTTCTGCATCGATACCTTTTTCAGCCAGGATTTCACCTGCTTTAATCGCTTCCCATACCATGTGTCCGGTAGCAAAAATACTGACGTCTTTGCCTTCGTTCACCATCCATGCTTTTCCGATTTCAAATTTCTGGTCCGCTTCTGTGAACACAGGAATAGCAGGACGACCAAAACGTAAGTAAACGGGACCTACATAGTCCGCGATGGCTTTGGTAGCGGCTTTGGTTTGGTTATAATCACAAGGGTTGATGACTACCATGCCCGGAAGCATTTTCATCAATCCCAGATCTTCTAATATTTGATGTGTTGCACCATCTTCTCCCAGTGTCAAGCCGGCATGTGAAGCACAGATCTTCACGTTCTTTTCAGAGTATGCTACAGATTGTCTGATCTGATCATACACTCTTCCTGTAGAGAAGTTAGCGAAGGTAGAGGTGAAAGGGATTTTACCTCCAATGGTCAAACCTGCCGCGATGCTGATCATGTTGGCTTCGGCGATCCCTACCTGAAAGAAACGCTCAGGGTATAATTGCTGAAATTTTTCCAGTTTCAAAGAACCGGTAAGATCGGCGCACAAAGCGACAACGTTAGGATTGGTTTTTCCCAGTTCAGTCATGGCATCTCCAAATCCTGAACGGGTATCTTTCTTTTCTGTAAAGGTATATTTTTTCATGTTTTCTAAGGCTGAGGATGGATTAATAGTCTCCTAATGTTTCTTCCAATTGTGCGAGTGCTCTTTGCAATTCCTCGTCGTTAGGAGCTACACCATGCCACTTGTGTGTACCTGCCATGAAGTCAACTCCATGTCCCATGTTGGTTTTCATCAGAACAACAGTTGGCTTTCCTTTTACTTTCTTGGCTTCCAAAATAGCATCATCCAGTACCCCAAACTCATGTCCGATGACTTCAATGACTTCCCATCCGAACGCTTTGTATTTCAATCCCAGATCTCCCAGATCCATCACTTCTTTCAATGGTCCATCAATTTGCTGACCGTTGTAATCGATGAAGGCAATCAGGTTATCTACTTTGTGGTGTGCGGCATACATGGCGGCTTCCCATACCTGTCCTTCTTGTTGTTCTCCGTCTCCCATCAACACATACACGTTGGTATTGTCGTTGTTGAGTTTCTTTGCCTGAGCAGCACCGATACCTACTGACAATCCTTGTCCTAAAGATCCGCTGGCTATTCTCACACCCTCTAAATGAGCATGAGGAGTAGGGTGACCTTGAAGTCTGGAATTGATCTTACGGTGTGTGCCTAATTCTTTTACCGGGAAATATCCTGCACGGGCCAACGTACTGTATAAGCCGGCGCTGATGTGTCCGTTGGAAAGAATAAAAATATCTTCTCCTATACCGTCCATGCTAAACTTAGCCGGATTGTGTTTCATGACTTTGAAATAAAGGAGTACAAATAATTCTGCACAACCTAATGCACCACCCGGATGTCCGCCTTTGGCTCCATGAACCATACGGAGTACGTCTCTTCTGACTTGCGATGCGATGCGTTCTAATTCTTTGTGTTCAGGCATGGGTATTATTTTATAATTTGAGAGGTATGGTCTTTGGTATTTACTTTTGCTATGATGTCAATTATTTTACCTTTTTCATCAATGATGAAGGTGGTTCTTGCTGTACCCATGTACTGTCTTCCATACATGGATTTTTCCACCCACACGCCATAGGCATCGTGAATGGTTTTTTCTGTATCAGCAATCAGGTCAAACGGCAACTCAAATTTTGTAATGAATTTGGTATGCGATTTTTCATCGTCCGAACTGACGCCCAATATTTCAAATCCAGCTTTGCGCAATGCTCCGAAGTTGTCTTTTAAATTGCAAGCCTGAGCTGTGCAACCGGGAGTATTGTCTTTCGGATAAAAGTACAGTACCAGTTTTTTTCCTTTGTAATCGGAAAGCTGAACCGTTTTACCGTCCTGATTTTTTCCTTTAAAGTCAGGTGCTTTATCGCCAATGTTGAGTGTCATGGAAGAGTTACGGTTAGGGTTGAACTATTCAATGACTTATCCATTACTTCAAGAATCAAGGTACCGGTTAGTTTGTCTCCGGGTATCCTGGATTCAGACCAGAGCCTGGCTGTTTTATGATCGTAATTCATCAACAGCCATTTGCCATTGAGTTCTGCCCGAAATGATTTGATTCCAGACTGAGGATCAAGTACAGAGAATTCCACCCTGGTTGGAAGGATCTTCTTGGTCTTGATCTGAGGAGGAATCGTGTCTCTTCGAATGGCAAATTTACCTAAATATTTGATATCGTATAAGATATTATTGTCGTTCCATTCTCCGCCCTCAAATCGATGACTTGTATTACTACCATTTGCACTGTATATGTAGCATTTTCCTATTTCAGTCCCTTTATCCTCAGGGCAATAACGGACATTGATTTTACCAAAAACAGGGGTAGCGGTAGAACTGATTTCGAAGGTTTCATGATTCTGGGCAATCACATCTGTTTTGGCTTGCAGGTACAAGGTGTCAAACAAAGTAGTGTCTGCAAAAGACAGGGTCAGTGTTTTGTATTCCACCGTCACATTTTTCCCCGGAGGAATGGCCGATACAAAATTGAAATTTTCCTTATAACTTAAAGAAGCCATGGAATCCGGTAATCCTTTGCGCAGGTCATATAAGTAAACATTCATCGACTTGACGCGATAAGCCGGATCAATATCCTGTTTTTTGCCTTTGAAATATAAAGATGCTTTTTCATCGGGTTGTGCCAGACAGGAGACGATCAATACGTTTTCATCTACTTTTGATCCCGGGGAAAGGGTAGAAGTATAAAGATAGTCTTTCTGTGGTTCAACGCCTTTGATGCTGCATTTCAAAATACTTTTGTTTCCAAAGGCATCGTACACTCTAATTTCGATTTGTTTCGTTTCACCGGGACTGATGGTTAATCTTCCTCTGTTCCTAACTTTCTTATAAGTAGAAAGCCGATTCCCGTCGGCTACATATAAGCGTTCCAGTCGTTGATGTTTGCTTACGAAGTGCGCATAGTCAATGTGTACGTTGATGTATTTGCTTTCGTCAAAGGAAAAACTTTCAATGTTGTGGTAGAAGATCTCTTCTCCATTCACAAACAATTCAATGCAATTGACTCCATAAAGATTAGAGGTCTCATTCATTTTATCTGTGACCTTAATTTCCAGTCCGATGTTACCGGAGGCTTCAATAACTCCAGGAATTTGATACGTACCGTCGGGCTTTTTTTGTGCGGTCCATTCTTTCAAGGCATACTCTTGTTGTACACGAGAGTTTATTTCCAGAGGTCTTGCCGCAATTTTTTGAATAATGGGAGCGATGTTGTCTTTGATTTCAGAAAACCCAAATAAAAGAGGATTCAATACATTCTCTAAGGAGTCACGAATTTCAAAATGCAAGTGTGGTCCTCCTGAACTACCTGAATTTCCTGACTTACCAATGATGTCTCCTTTTTTTACTTTGATCAAATCTTTTGCTACGTATTCATCCAATTCAAATACTTGATTTTGATATTGGAAATTGAGAACATAATTTTTAATAGCAGGAGAAAAACTATCCAGGTGAGCATAAACGGTTACCAGACCGTTAGGATGGGTGATATAAATGGTATTGCCATACCCATAAGAAGAAACACGTACCCTCGAAAGATAACCGTCTTGTGCGGCATAGACAGGCAGGCCCACGGCAAATCCCGTTTTTACATCGATACCTGCGTGAAAGTGGTTGGGTCTCAACTCTCCCATATTGGCCGATAAGAAATTCTTTTGCCCCGGATTAATGGGAAACATAAAGTATCCTTTCACTACCTGCTGCGCAAAGGATAGCTGCGAAAGCAAAAGCAATAACAATAGAATGATGAATCCTTTAAAGAAGTGGGAATTCTGTTTGATCAATGGAGGCATTACTTGATTTCGAAGTTGAGCATTTCTTTATCTTCTAAGTAAGCAATCAGTCGATCTCCGATTTTAACAGGTCCTACACCGCTCGGTGTCCCTGTAAAAATCACATCTCCTTTTCTTAAAGTGAAGAAGGTAGAAATGTAGCTGATGATACCGTCGATGCCAAAGATCATGTCTTGTGTAGATCCTTGTTGTACGGTGTTGTTGTTTAACTTTAAAGAAAAAGAAAGGTGGTGGATGTCTTTAATTTCGTCGAGTGGAATGAATTCAGAAAGAGGTGCAGAGCCGTTGAATCCTTTGGCTATGTCCCAAGGCAAGCCTTGTTTTTTCAATTCGTCCTGTAAGTCGCGTGCGGTAAAATCGATACCAATCGCTACCGCATCATAATATTTAGAAGCAAATTTCTCTTCAATGCTTTTACCTTCTTTGCTGATGCGAATTACCAATTCTACTTCATGGTGAATATCTTTTGAAAAAGAAGGATAATAGAAAGGAGCATTGTTCCTCAAAATAGCGGTGTCCGGCTTAGTAAATACTACAGGAGCAGACGGCTTTTGATTTTTGAGTTCGCTGATATGGTCTTGGTAGTTTCTTCCTACCGCAAATATTCTCATGAAAGGGATGCTTATTTATTCTTGAGTTGTTCTAATTTAATCGCGGTCAATTTTTTCTTGGTGTCGATCGGGAAATCTCCTTTCATCATCCAATCGTAATAAGACGGGTCTTTTTTGAAGACGTCGCTTACCAGTACACCTTTGTATTTTCCAAAATTGAATACCACTTGTGCCTGATCATTGAATGCCATTCTTCCGGCAAGATCTACAAGGTTACCAGCAGACAATTCATGAAGGCTTTGTATGTCATTCTTTACCGGAATGTAGTCGTTTCCTTTTTTATCCTTGATGGATAAGTTGTCATACTTGGTGACCTGTGCTTTTAATACTTCGTAGGTCGCCAATGTATCAGCTTCCGCACTGTGTGCGTTGTTCAGGTCTTTATTGCAATAGAATTTGTATGCTGCAGAGAGTGTACGCGGTTCCATCATGTGAAAGATTTTCTGAGCGTCTACCATTCTTCTGCCGTGCAAGTCAAAGTCTATATCGGCACGATTAAATTCTTCCTGCAGTACCGGTACATCAAATTTTAAGATGTTGAATCCTGCCAGGTCACATCCTTTTAAGAAGTTGTTGAAAACATGCGCCAGGTCTTTAAAGGTTGGCTTATCTGCAATGTCTTTTTCATAAATACCGTGTATCAAGCTTGACTCCAGTGGAATGGGCATCATAGGATTGATACGTTCCGTTTTTATTTCTACCTCGTTATTTCCCGGTAATACCTTTACAATGGAAATTTCCAGTATACGATCTGAAGTGACGTTAATACCGGTTGTTTCAAGATCAAAAAAAGCCAATGGCTTGTGCAAGTTTAATAGCATGGGAGAGGGGAGATCGAATATGGAAAGTTGTTGTTTCACTAAACGTTTTGAGCGGTGATGGATAAAGCCAAATTTCTAATGTCCATCCCCTGGAAATGCCCGGAGGACATCAGCAATAGATTGGTATTGGACCAGTTTTGTGACAAAAGGAATTTTTCCAGTTCGTCTGGTTTAGTAAACACCTGAAGTTTAGGATTGTCAAATGCTTTTTTGATATCCGCTTCTGTGATAGGTTCCAGTTTTTTCTGCGCAATGGTATCCGGAGAGTAAAATACAATCGGTAAATCAGGTGCATCAAAGGTTTCTTTGTACTGATCCAAAAAAGCTTTATTTAAACTACTGAACGTGTGCAACTCCAATACTGCAATGAGTTTAGAGTTAGGGTATTGATTTTTAACAGCAGATGCAGTGGCTACCAATTTGGATGGAGCATGCGCGAAATCTCTAAAGATGGTAGATCCGTCACCTTTTTTGATGACTTCCAATCTCTTGGATGCACCGCTAAAGGAAGGGATCGCTTCATAAAACATTTCATCCGTTATGCCCAACTTGGTGACAATGGTTTTTGCCGCATTCAGATTAAGCATATTGTGCTTGCCAAAAACAGATACTTCTACTTTGCCGTTGTCTGTGATCAAAAACGTTTTGCCGTTTTTGACTTCGTTTTTATGTTCGTTGTATTCGATGCGGGTAATGTCTTCGCGTTCTTTTCTGCCGATGATGCTGGCCAAATCATCGCTTTCAGGATAAATCAGAATTCCTGCTTTAGGCGTAGAATCTGCGAAAGCGTCAAACTGCTGTACGTATTCATCGAATGTTGGAAATACGTTGATATGGTCCCAGGCTACGCCGCTGATCAAGCCGATGTGATGGTGGTAGTGTAGAAATTTAGGTCTTGGATCAATGGGAGAGGAAAGGTATTCATCGCCTTCCAAGATGATGACAGGAGCCTCTTGCGTTATTTTTACAGGGTTGTCAAATCCTTCAATTTGAGCACCCACCATGTAGTCGAAATTCTTGTTGTGAAATTTCATGACATGCAAAATCATCGATGTGATGGTTGTTTTGCCATGAGAACCTGCCACAACCACACGTTGTTTGTCTAAAGATTGCTGATAAATGAATTCAGGGTAAGAATAGATCGTTACTCCGATTTCTTTCGCTTTCAATAATTCGGGATTGTCTTTGCGTGCGTGCATGCCCAAGACAATACAATCTAACTCCTGCGTGATTTTTTCGGGAAACCAACCATTGGTTGCCGGAAGAATGCCTTCGTTTTTTAATCTTGTGAGTGAAGGTTCAAAAATTTCATCGTCGGAGCCTGTAACGATATAACCTGATCTTTTTAGTGCAATGGCCAAACTATGCATTGCGCTGCCGCCAATGGCAATAAAATGAACCTTTAATGCCGAATCTTTCATTATGTTGGTTTGTTTTGAATGCAACAAAAATAAAAGAAAATCAGGCAGGAACAAACTTTAGGGCCTGTGGTGTGGATAGATATATGGGGAGTTTTCCACTAAAATAGGGTATTGAAATATAGTCCAATGATAGTAAAAGTTGGGAGTTATGGATTGTCCTGAGGATTTGGGATACGAACATTTCAAATTTAGAGTGTTCGACTACTATGATTTATGATGATATCCTTAGAATGAATAAGTTTATAACATAAGTAAAGTAAAGTAGAGCATATATTCCGATGATAATTTTGAGGGCGTTCCCTACGGGCCGGGCTTTCGCCACTCGCTTCCCGCCAATCTATCTTACAAGGGTATTAAATGCTATGCGTGGCGGGAGAGCTCAAACAATGGCTCAATCCCTAACGCAATCGTTGCGTGAGGGATAGCAGCGGAAAGCCCACAGTGAGCCTGCATGTTTGTTAATTTATGTAAGTTTGATCCGAGCGAGGACTTGTAGCGGATAGCCCGACCCGCAGGGGCACGCCCTATGTAACATTAGCTTTTCTTATTTAGTAAATAGACACTTTATTGCCTTCTGAGCATATAAAATCAAAAAGCAAAAATGACTGAACCTTACACAAAATACGGCTATTCATAACCTCATTATTTATCAGATCCAATTGTGGGTATCTTGTGTACTACTGCGTATCTTTGTTTTAACGAGCTACCCGCAAAAACGACTAAGTTTGTAACATGGATTTAGGAAAACCCAAGCCCCGTATTGTAGGTTCAAAGATCAATCAGATCTATCAGGATAAAAACATTCCCGGTAAATTGCCTCCTCAGGCGATCGAGCTGGAGGAAGCTGTTTTGGGTGCTTTATTGTTGGAAAGAGAGGCATTGACAACCGTCATTGAAATTCTTAGACCAGAGAGCTTTTACAAGGATTCTCACCAGCTTATTTATAAGGCGGTTATACAACTGTATGACAAATCAGAACCGGTAGATTTGTTGACGGTAACCAATCAACTCAGAGAAAACGGTGAATTGGAAATTGTAGGCGGAGCATACTACGTGACGCAATTGACTACAAAAGTCAACTCTGCAGTCAACGTGGAATTTCACGCCAGGATTGTGGCTGAGCAATCCATTAAAAGAGATTTGATTCAGATAGCAACAGAAATACAAACGCAAGCTTACGATGACACCACAGACGTGTTTGATCTGCTGAATCTGGCAGAAAGCAGGTTGTATGGCGTATCAGAAGCAAACATTCGTAAAAACTATGAAGACATGCGTTCTTTGATGGCTCAGGCCCTGAAAGAATTGCAGGCGAAGAAAGATCATGATGCTACTTTGACCGGTGTGCCTAGTGGATTTACCAGCTTAGACCGTGTTACAGCGGGTTGGCAGAAGAGTGACCTGGTGATCCTGGCTGCACGACCAGGTATGGGTAAGACGGCCTTCGTCTTGTCTACCGCGCGCAATGCGGCTGTAGATCACAACCAGGGAGTCGCGATATTCTCTTTGGAGATGTCTCGTATTCAGTTGGTCAATCGTTTGATCTCTTCCGAAGCAGAATTGGGAAGTGAGAAAATTAAGAAGGGAAATCTGGAAGAACACGAATGGGCTCAGTTGCACCATAAGATTGCAAAGATTACCAGTGCCCCTATATTTATTGATGATACACCAGCTCTTAGTATTCGTGAGCTGCGTACCAAATGCCGTCGTTTGAAAGCGAAGAATGACATCAAGATGATCATTATAGATTATTTGCAATTGATGTCTGGTGATGGCAATGCGAAAGGAAGCATGGGTAATCGTGAACAAGAAATTGCCTCCATTTCAAGAGCATTGAAAAACCTGGCCAAAGAGCTGGATGTGCCTGTTATCGCCTTGTCCCAGCTGAGTCGTCAGGTAGAAAACAGACCGGATAAAAGACCTCAGATTTCATATTTGCGTGAATCCGGTTCCATCGAACAGGATGCGGACATGGTAATTTTCTTATACCGTCCGGAGTACTACAAAATAGATGTGGATGAGGCAGGTAATTCTTTGAAAGGTGTGGGAGAGGTGATTATTGCCAAGCACAGAAATGGTAGTTTGGACACCGTACAATTACGATTCGTAGGAAACTTCACCAAGTTTACCAACCTGGAAGAAATGTACGATACAGACGATAATGGAGGAAATAAAGGATATGATCCGAATAACTTTGGAACTGCACCTAAAACCTTTAGCAGTAAAATCAATGACCTTCCGAAGTTAGGTGCTACGGATGAGGAAGAACCATTTTAGTAAAGAGCTAGGAGGTACGAGCTAGGAAGATTAATTTGATCGTACCTCCTAGCTCGTACCTTTTTTTATTTTCTTAAAATTCTAATTGTTCTAGTGCCGACTTCAGCTCTCTCGTGGCTTTGTCATTTTTTTGAACGATGCTCAGTTCAATGCCTTTTCTTAACAATTCTTTAGCAGGATCTTCCTTTCCTTGTTCCAACAGAAAGTGAGCAGCAGTATAGTATACAGGAAGATAATCCGGGTACTGAACTAAGAGGATATCAAACAATGCCCAAGCCTCGTCAGGCAATTCATGCAAGTATTCCATAGCCAGACCGTAAATAGGGAAAGGATCGTTGGCATCTTCGTCACGGAATTTTTTTAACAGTTCGACCCTTTCTTTATTCATATTATTAGATTTTCTATACAAAATAGGTAACTTAAATTTAAATTTTTAAGTTTAATACGCTATACTAAATACTCAAGAAAAATTCACACAATGAAAATATTAGTTTGTATTACTAACGTTCCTGACACGACTTCAAAGATCAGTTTCAGTGACGACAAAAAGAAATTTAATGACACGGGTGTACAGTTTATCATAGGACCTTATGACG
>JAQBNS010000003.1 GCA_028288405.1 Chitinophagaceae bacterium | reverse complement strand
TCCATCACGACAAAAAAAGTCACGAAAGAACAATTATGGAAGCTGTTTGCCAATGTGGATAACTGGGCTACATGGGATGAAGGCGTTGATTTTGCTGAGCTCCAGGGGAAGTTCGAGAAAGGAAATTTCTTTACCTTCAAACCTAAAGGGGGCCCTAAACTTAAGATCGAATTAATTGAAGCGACGGAGAACAAGAGTTTTACGGATTTTACAAAATTCCCTTTGGCCAAGATGTACGGTAAGCATACGTTTGAAGAAACACCGGAGGGACTCAAAATAACAACGACCATGTCAGTGGAAGGTATATTGTCGTTTCTTTGGATTAAATTGGTGGCACAGGGCATCGTAGATGCATTGCCGGCAGATATGGAAAAACAGATTGAAACGGCTGCCCGATTATAAGCAACAACTATGAAGAAACCAGACAAAGCTTTTAGTGTCAAGCAGGCGGAAGACAGTTCCGGTTTTTTGCTTTGGCAGGTCACCACACTTTGGCAAAGAGGAATTAAAAAAGCATTGGATCAAATTGACCTGACCCATCCTCAATTTGTCGTATTGGCTAGCTTACTGTGGTTATCGAAGCAGCAGCAAAGTGTTACTCAGATTGACCTTTCCTTGCATAGTAAAATTGATCCCATGACAACCTCTACGATCATCAGGACATTGGAAAGAAAAGAATTGATCAAGCGAAGGGAACACGATACGGACACCCGGGCAAAAGCAGTAGGGCTGACAAGTTATGGGACTAAAACTACCAGACAAGCTGTCAAGATCATAGAAAAGTTCGATGCACAGTTTTTTGAATCCTTAGGAAATAGATCAAAGAGCTTCAATTCGAGCTTGTTGACTTTGCTAAAAAGCAGTTCATAATCCCTGACCAGGTAGGGAATGTTGTTTTTATCCGAAAAGACGGGCTTGAGGGAGTAACAACTAACGTCTAACGACTAACCACTATAAAAAAACTTTCTTATCTTTACCGCATGGATGCGAATGCAATAAACATTGATTTTGATAAAGGAGAGGGACTAGTCCCTGCCATTATTCAGGATGCTTATACCAACAAAGTATTGATGTTGGGTTATATGAACAAAGAAGCTTACGATAAAACGGTAGCGGAAGGTAAAGTAACGTTCTACAGTCGTTCTAAGAAAAGACTGTGGACAAAAGGAGAAACGTCTAATCATTTTCTGATCGTGAAAGACATTAAAGTCGATTGCGATAATGATACGTTGCTGATCAAAGCGGTTCCTCAGGGAGCAACTTGTCACACGGGTGCAGATACCTGCTGGTTTGAAAAAAATGACAGCAAGACATTCTTCATTGATCATTTGCGCAGCGTGATCAAGGATAGAAAAGACAACAGTTCGGAAAAATCATATACTTCTTCCTTGTTTGAAAAAGGAATCAATAAGATCGCTCAGAAAGTAGGGGAAGAAGCAGTAGAATTAGTGATCGAAGCCAAAGACGACAACAAAGATTTATTCAAAGGCGAAGCTGCTGATTTGTTGTTTCACTATTTGATTTTACTGGAAGCTAAAAATATATCGCTGGATGAGATCATGGGTGTGTTGCAGGAGAGACACAAGTAGTCGTTAGATAGTGGTTAGTCAATAGTTAAAAGGCTCTTACGAATATTTGTAAGAGCCTTTTTTTATACTGTTTCTGCTTCTTGTTTACCTTACAAGAAAAGATAATCCACTTTGAAACTCATCGTCAAGATGCAATTCGATTTTATATACTCCTTTTGTTTTAATCTCTAGTCCCAAATTCAACGCCATATTGATAGAAGTATAGGTCATTGGTTCAGCGGGAGAAGGTACATTGATGTTACCATTCATATTGGCAATAGAAACTTTGGCTGGATCTGTTATTTTTAATTCTATTTTATGATTACCTGCTTGCTTGGCAGCAAAACGCAACCGAATAGCGATGCCGAGCTGTTGTACGACGGGTAATGATGGAGTGGTTATATTATCAAAAGTACCAACAACCGTCAGCTTACCACCATTGTCTGCTGCATAATCGCAAAGCGTGAATATTTCAATTTCCATAATTTAATTTTAATAAGGAGGCAATTGTTTGCAGTCCAATAAATGTTGTATCAGGTAAGACCGTTTGTCTAAACTAACTTATTTCTTCTTCCCCGTATGGCCACAATCCAATTCTGGACAATCGTTATTGCTCTGATGTCTTTTTCCTTCTCTTATTCTTATATCAGTAGCAGAACGCTTCACACAAGAGAATACTAGACTTATTAATAATACGGATATAAACAGTTGTTTTAATCTCATGACGTTGAACAATTAGTTAGAATGAATACTTGTAATCCATAACTGGTAACTAACCACTAACGTCTAACGACTATTTAACAATCAATCTGCGGACAAGGATGTTTTCTTCTGTGTTTTTCCTGTTTTTTGATGCGCTTATCTGTTGAGGACTTGCTCGATTGGCAAGAACTGAAGCCTATGCTGAAAAGCAGGGCGAAGACAAGTAGGTATTTTAGTTTCATAGTCAATACTTTGATGTTTAAGATAAAAAAAGCCCGGCGTAAAACCAAATAGGTGTTAAAAACCGTTATAACAACGATATGTTTTTTGATTTATTCTCTTTGAAGAATAAACAATTCTTGACATATTGAAGTATAGTTAGTCTTATACATGAAAAAACTGCTGATTAAATTATTGTTCAACTTACTGGTGGTGCTGTTGGCGGGTCGATTACTTTCTTTTGTGAAAATAGATACCTGGCAGACGGCATTGGTAGTGGTGATCGTATTGTCCTTATTAAATGTATCCCTAAAGCCTATTCTAACCATTCTGACGATACCCATTACTATCTTTACCTTAGGTCTCTTTTTGCTGGTGATTAATGCCTTGATGATTTTATTGACCGATTATCTGGTAACAGGATTTAACGTAGGAGGCTTTTGGTCTGCCTTGGTATTTGGATTGATTTTGTCGTTGGCAAATATGATGATTGATTCGGTATTGGAAAAGGAGTAGTTAGTGTTTAGTGGTTAGTCGTTAGACGTTAGACGTTAGTTATAAAAATAAAAGGCTTTGAGATTACTCAAAGCCTTTTATTTTTATGTAGTATTATTTTTACTAACGACTAACGACTAACCACTATAATAGTTCGTTTGCCAAATTCGCCAACTCCGATCTTTCACCCTTAGCCAACGTGATATGCGCATACAGCGAATTGTGCTTCAAACGATCGATGAGGTAAGACAAACCGTTACTTTGTGAATCCAGATAAGGCGTATCGATTTGGAAAACGTCTCCTGTGAAAATGATTTTGGTATTTTCTCCCGCTCTTGAAATGATGGTTTTTATTTCGTGCGGAGTTAAGTTTTGTGCTTCGTCGATGATGAAACAAATGTTGGATAAACTTCTGCCGCGGATATAAGCCAACGGCGTGATGACCAACTTCTCTTTGTTCACCATGTCCGTGATGCGTTGGTAATCCTGATCGGTTTCGTGGAATTGATTTTGAATGAATTTCAAGTTATCAAACAACGGTTCCATGTAAGGATTCAACTTCGACTTGATGTCACCCGGCAGGTAACCGATGTCTTTGTTACTCAAAGGTACGATCGGTCTGGCCAGGTAAATTTGTTTGAATTCTTTACGTTGCTCCAATGTGCCTGCTAAGGCCAACAAGGTTTTACCGGTACCGGCTACACCTTGTATCGAGACCAGTTTCACATTGGGATTCATGATGGCATGGATCGCAAATGTTTGTTCTGCGTTACGAGGTTTGATTCCGTAGATCGTTCTTTTTTCTACGTGTTCAATTCTGTCTTCTACCGGATTGTAATAAGCCAGTGCAGAATTTTTCATTCCCTTGATGATGTAGTAATGGTTATTGGTCAGAAGTTCTTTCGGAACAATGGTCTTATCGCAATATCCTTTTTCATACAAATCGTTGACTACTTCAGTAGAGGCTTCGATCACGTGACTGCCCGTGTACAGGCTGTCTACATCTTTGATCTTACCCGTGTTGTAATCGTCTGCAGGAAGATTCAATGCTTTGGCTTTCAGACGCAGGTTGATGTCTTTCGTAATCAACACGACTTTCGCCTCCGGATATTCATCCTGCATGTTCAAGGCAGCATTTAATATTTTGTGATCGTTCTTACGGTCATCGAATGCTTTCTCCGCGTCGGTCTTTCCTTTTTCTCTACTCGTATTCATCGTGACGATGAAACGTCCGGACGCGTAGCCATTCAATGGGATCCACTCATGCAATAGGTTTTCTCCTGATAGTTCATCTAGAAAACGAATGAATTCACGGCACTCGAAGTTTTTGACTTCGTTCCCTTTTTTGAAATTATCAAGTTCTTCTAAAACGGTAATCGGAATGGCGACGTCGTGTTCTTGAAATTGTGTCACTGCGTTGTGATCGAATAAAATAACTGAAGTGTCCAGTACAAAAATTTTCTTCTCTGATTTTTCTGCTTTGTTGGTCGTTTTCGCCATGGTTGATGCTTAAGCTGTAATCCTTAAAATTTGGACTTAATATAGGGATTAATACGAAGGAGCAAAACGGAATGTTTATAACTACTGCTATTTTTTATCAACGCTTAGAAGTCTCAGTAACAACAGCGTAGAAGTTTTGAAGACAGGTGGGAAAGAATTAACTTTATGAGCAAGGAGGGACGAACAAGGAGCAAGGAAAAAAAAAGATTTAGATTTGCATGAGGGATTGAGCCATTGTTTGAGCTCTTCCTTGAGCCGGTAGGCGAAAGGAAAGCGAGTGGCGAAAGCCCGACCCCGCTGTTAGGCGGGGACATGCCCTAAACAAAAAACAGCTAATTATCCTAATCTTAATTGTATTCATACTTTCTTATACTCATTCATTCTTAAAAAAAATCTCTATGCCATCTTTTGATATTGTCAGCAAAGTAGATGCCCAGACTCTGGACAACGCGGTGAACACTGCCAAGAAAGAAATTGCCACCCGTTACGACCTGAAGGACGCGAAGACAGAAGTGGAACTGGATAAGAAAACATCTGTCATTACACTCACCGCGAATCATTCCATGAGTATCAACACACTCGTAGATATATTACTTTCCCGCATGGTGAAGCAAGGCATCGACGGACGTTCGCTGGATTTGACGAAGGATGAATATCCTTCCGGACCTATTGTGAAAAAAGAATTGCCTGTGCGTACCGGCGTCGATAAAGAGATGTCTAAGAAAATTGTAAAACTGATCAAAGACAGCAACATCAAAGTGCAGGCTTCTATCATGGACGATATCATACGTGTGACAGGGAAAAAAACGGACGACTTGCAGGAAGTGATTGCGATGCTGAGAGGCTCTAAGTTGGAAATTCCGTTGCAGTTTGTGAATATGAAATCCTAATTGAGGGACGAGCTAGGAGGGACGAGCTAGGACGTATTATCTCTCCTCGCTCGTCGCTATAATATTTTGTGTCTGCCGGTTTCCAAAAAAGAAATGTCCGGTAATTTTTTGGTTGTATTGAACAGGGTATAGGCCGTTTGTAATTCTGTCCAGAGTTCTTTTTGTTCGGGCATGCGGCGCACCAGGCGATTGTAATTGGTCGTTGTTAATCTGGCTGGAAAAATCGTAACAGGAATTTTGGTTTGTCCACCGCTATAGGCCTCCACACAATAGATGTAAAGCTCTTTGATCTGTTCGTCGGTAATGGCCATGCAACCGATGGATACACAAGAGCCATGAATAAAAATATCTCCTCCGAGGTTGTCGACTTTGCTGATGATTTTATCAGATGCATTGGGGTAATTGATCCCTAATGAAAGATGAAAATTGCTGGACGGGTTGAAGCGGTCGATGTGGTAAAACCCTTCCGGTACCTGCCGGTCTCCCTGTTTTCGTTTCGGTCCGATGCTTCCGGACATCGAACACACCTCAAAACTATCTACGAGTTGGAAGGTTTTAGCACTGCTGTTCTTGGCCCATAGTTCTATGATGGATTCCTCTTTGAACGCTCTCAGGTAAAGCTGTATGGCTTCGCTGGTTTTGATTCCTTTCGCTGCCAGTTGAGCGGTGGTAATTTTTTCTTTTTCCTGATACGCTTCTTTTACACGCGGATATTTTTTTTGATCGGATTTAAAACTGAAAACTGCGGCGGTCAACAACAAAAGTCCTGTAGAAAGGAAGAAGTATGTTCTAATGTTCTGATTCATAACGGATCAATTCGGTTGAACGGTTAAGTTAAAACGATTTAAATTAACGTTAAGGTAACGAGTTTTTTTATGGGAATATTGTTTAGCCTTCTTGAAGGTAGTATATTGGCAACATCATGTCCGGTAAGGCGCGTTTAGAAGACATACAATCATTCATTCAGGAGGATATTAATTCTTTTGAGAAGTTATTCCGGGAGTCCATGCGCTCCAAGGTAATGCTGCTCGATAAGATCATGACCTATATTGTGAAGCGCAAGGGCAAGCAAATCCGACCGATGTTTGTATTTTTGTCGGCACGCTTGCACGGTCATGTCAACGAGTCTACCTATTCGGGTGCGGCACTGATCGAACTCTTACACACCGCAACACTGGTGCACGATGACGTCGTAGACGATTCCAATTACCGCAGAGGTTTTTTTTCCATCAATGCCTTATGGAAAAATAAGATCGCCATATTGGTAGGAGATTATCTTTTATCCAGAGGATTATTGTTGGCTATTGATCGTGGCGAATTCAACTTGCTTCAAATCGTATCCAATGCGGTAAGAGAAATGAGCGAAGGTGAATTGCTGCAGATTGAGAAAGCGAGAAAACTAGATATTACCGAAGCAGTATATTACGACATCATCCGTCAAAAAACAGCGTCTCTTATTGCTTCTTGTTGTGCCGTTGGCGCGGCTTCTGTCGGAGCAAACAAAGAGACCGTTGAACAGATGAGAATGTTTGGTGAGTACATTGGCATGGCTTTTCAGATCAAAGATGATTTATTTGATTATGAAACCAGCCAGGTAATTGGTAAACCGGTAGGAATAGACATCAAAGAAAAGAAAATGACTTTGCCCTTGATTTATGCCTTATCTCATTCCGATAAGAAAGAAAAAAGCCGCATCATCAACATCATCAAAAACGAAAGTCACAAACCTGCGAAAGTAAAAGAGGTGATTGCTTTTGTAGGCACATCCGGCGGAATCGCTTACGCACATCGCATCATGACGGATTACCAGCAAAAAGCCTATGCGATGCTGGATCAGTTTCCGGATTCAGAAATCAAGGAACCGCTGAAGAAATTGGTGGAGTTTACGATTAATAGAACGAAGTAAACCTTTCGATATTCGAAAGGTTTTTTTTTGCATACCATCTGTCCTACCCCTAAATCCCCTGAAGGGGACTTTCTGCAAATTGCTTTACGGTAAAACTTATTTATACTAAGTCCCCTTCAGGGGATTAGGGGTTAGGACAGTTGGAATTTCTTCTCACTTATTATTTCCCAACTACTATTATTTCACCAGATATTTTATAACTTATCACAACGAATTATCCCGCTAATTTCCATGAAAAAACATACCGTTACCGTTTCTCCATCCAAGAATAAATTAGCCAAAGAAGATCAACTCGCCTGGAAACTGGCGCGCGTGGCGACGGATAAAACGGCTTCGTCTGATGAAGTGACAGACATGGTCATCAACCGTATCATTGACAATGCTTCGGTAGCGATTGCATCCCTGGAACGTACACCTGTTGCGAATGCCAGAGCGCAGGCGGTAGCGCATGCGAGAACAGACAGAGGAGCAGCGATATTTGGTATGCCCAACAATCATTTGTATCACGCAGAATGGGCAGCCTGGGCCAATTGTACAGCGGTAAGAGAATTGGATTTCCACGATACCTTTTTAGCAGCAGATTATTCTCATCCCGGCGATAGTATTCCTGCTGTATTGGCAGTGGCGCAACAAATGGGCAAGAATGGAAAGGACCTGATCAAAGGCATTGTGGCTTCTTATGAAGTGCATGTGAATTTGGTCAAAGGAATTTGCTTACACGAACATAAAATTGATCACGTCGCGCACTTATGTCCGGCGCAGGCAGCCGGTGTCGGGGCTTTGTTGGGCTTGGATACCGATACGGTTTATCAAGCGATTCAACAAGCCTTGCATGTTTCTATCAGCACCCGTCAATCCCGTAAAGGAGAGATCTCCAGTTGGAAAGCCTATGTGCCTGCACACGGTGCAAAACTTGCCATCGAAGCCGTGGATCGTGCCATGCGTGGGGAGAAAAGTCCTTCACCGATTTACGAAGGAGAAGATTCTGTTATCGCCTGGATATTGGATGGACCGAAAGCCAGTTATACGGTTCCTTTACCTGAACCGGGTGAAGAAAAGAGAGCGATATTAGAAACCTATACCAAAGAACATTCCGCCGAATACCAGTCGCAGGCATTGATTGATCTGGCCTTCCGCATGAGAACGCAAATCAAGGACTTTAGTCAAATCAATAAAGTACTCATCGAAACGAGTCATCATACGCATTATGTCATCGGTACCGGTTCCGGTGATCCTCAGAAATTTGATCCGCATGCAACACGTGAAACGTTAGATCACTCGATCATGTACATAGTTGCCGTAGCGTTAGAAGATGGCTTCTGGCACCATGAAAAAAGTTATGCTCCTGAGCGTGCTTCAAGACCCGCTACGATAGCGTTGTGGAATAAGATAGAAACGATAGAACAACCGAAGTGGACAACCTTATACCACGACGTAGATCCGGATAAAAAAGCATTCGGTGGCAAAATCATTATCACCATGAAAGACGGTTCTGTAGTAGCGGACGAATTGGAAAGAGCCAATGCACATCCGGCTGGAGCGAGACCTTTTAAACGCGCACAATACATCAAGAAATTTGACGAGTTGACGGAAGGCATTGTTTCTTCCGAAGAACGCGAACGTTTTCTTTCACTGGTACAACGGTTACCGGAATTAACAGCAGAAGAAATCAAACAGCTGAATGTACAAGTTGATTTTACTTCGCTGAGCAATACACAACCTGATCACAAAGGTATCTTTTAATGCAGTAAAACTGTTCCATGGCCTGTCCCCTGACAGGCCACGGTTATAGCAGCTGCGATGGTATTATAAACGATGGTCTGTCAGGGGACAAACCATGGATAAGAGATAAGATTATGATCATACATCCTAAAGACCCGAAGAGTAAACGAGCAGACTTCCGTGAAGCTTTGCGTTCGGGTAAGTTGTTGCAGTTTCCGGGAGCTTACAATCCCTTGTCGGCTTTACTGATCGAGCAACATGGTTTTGAAGGAATCTATTGTTCGGGTGCGGTCATTGCCAACTCCATGGGTTTGCCGGATATCGGATTGACGACTTTAACGGAAGTCAGTCATTTTGCGGGAGACATCGCCGGTGTCGTAAGCTTACCTGTCATCGTGGATATAGATACCGGTTTCGGAGAAACGATGAGCGTAGTACGTACGATTCAGGAATTGGAATACCTGGGTGTTGCCGGTTGTCACATGGAAGACCAGGTTAATCCGAAACGTTGCGGACATTTGGATAACAAAGACATTGTAACCACCGAGGCCATGGTACAAAAAATCGGTGCGGCAGCCAAAGGAAAACAAGATTCCAATTTCTTATTGATTGCCCGTACCGACGCCCGTGCTTCAGAAGGGTTGGACAAAGCCATCGAACGAGCGAAGGCTTATATAGATGCCGGAGCGGAAATGATTTTTCCGGAAGCCATGCAGAATGAAAAAGAGTTTGAGACCTTTCGCAAAGCCATCAACGTTCCTTTGCTGGCGAACATGACTGAGTTTGGTAAATCGAAACTGCTATCGAAAAAAGAACTGGAAGAGCTGGGTTATAACATCGTCATCTATCCGGTTACACTGCAGCGATTGGCCATGAAGGCCGTAGAAGAGGGCTTGAAAGAAATCAAAGAAAAAGGAACACAGGAAGGCTTAGTAGGAAAGATGCAAACGAGATTGCGTCTTTATGAAGTATTGAAGTATTCCGATTACAATACATTTGATCAATCGATTTATAATTTTAAGTTATAGTACGATGGTTTGCGTGAGGGATAGGAACGGAAAGCCCGGAGCGAGCAAGTAGGATGTATTAGCAAGATGCGCTTGATCCGAGCGAGGACTTGCAGTGGATAGCCCGACCCGCAGGGGCACGCCCTACAAATGAGTATCCAACAGCTTACTATTACCGACATGAGAGAGCAAATCTCATTAATCATTTAAAATTACCTCTATGAGTGAGAAAATTAAAGTTCCCAAAGGCTTGGCCGGTGTCATCGTTGATGAAACGAAAGTTTCCAAAGTGATGCCTGAAATTAATTCTCTGGTGTACCGCGGTTATCCTGTGCAGGAACTCGCCGAACTCTGCAGCTTTGAAGAAGTCGCTTACTTGTTGGTACACGATGATCTACCCAATCAAAGTCAGTTGAATGATTTTACTGCCAAAGAAAAGAAGTATCGAAGTATTTCCGAACACCTGCAACAAGTCATTGCCTTGTTCCCCTCCGACGCACATCCGATGGATAAAGTACGTACGGGCATCAGTTATTTTGGAATGGAAGATAAATTGATTTGGGAAAATGATCCGCAAACCAACCGTGATAAATTCATGTTGCTGTTGGCTAAGATCCCCACCATCATTGCTTATGCGTACCGCCACCAGAAAGGACAAGCGGTGATTCCTCCCAGCGATACATTAAGTTTTTCAGAGAATTTCTTTTACATGTGCTTCGGAGAAGTCCCGTCGAAAGAAGTGGTGAAAGCGTTTGATGTATCCATGATTTTATATGCGGAACATAGTTTCAACGCCTCAACCTTTACAACACGTGTGATCAGCTCAACCTTATCGGACTTATACAGTGCGGTGGTTGGAGGAGTAGGTGCATTAAAAGGACCGCTGCACGGCGGAGCCAATGAGCAAGTGATGCATACCATGCTGGAAATCGGAGATCCTGTCAATGCGAAGCAATGGATGCTGGATGCCCTGGCACAAAAAAGAAAAATCATGGGCTTCGGTCATCGGGTATATACCAATGGAGATTCCCGTGTACCGACGATGAAAAAATACATGCAGCAAATGGCAGCGAGTAAGAAAGGAGAGAAGTGGGTGGAAATGTATGAGATTTTAGAACAAACCATGATCGAACAAAAAGGCATTTATCCCAACTTAGATTTTCCTACCGGACCGGCATACTACATGATGGGATTTGAAATCGAGTGGTTTACTCCTTTGTTTGTGATGAGCCGCATTGCAGGATGGAGCGCACACATCATTGAACAAATCGCTGATAACCGTTTGATCAGGCCGCTTAGCGAGTATACAGGAATGGCACAAAGGAGTCCTAAACCAGTCGCTAGTCGTTAGTGGTTAGTCGTTAGACTATTTTATAACTTAGTTCGAAACTTATTAGAATCTGTTCCGTAATTTGTAATCAGATATTTAATTTTAAAACTAATCACTAAGGTCTAACGACTAACCACTAAAAAAATCATGGACTCAATCGTAAAACTAGTAGCAGAAAAAACAGGTATTTCTGAATCTCAAGCTAAGGTAGCAGTAGATACAGTAGCAGGTTATTTGAAAACAAAATTACCTGCAGGAGTAGGCTCACAAGTAGATTCATTCTTACAAGGCGGATCAGGTTCTGCCGGAGGATTGGCAGATGGTCTGAAAGACGGTTTGGGTGGGCTTTTTAAATAAAGCAAATGGTAAACAGTGAAGAGTGAGTAGAAAAATGAAAAAAACAGCACACTCTTCACTGTTCACTGCTTACTTTTACTATCTTAGTATTGTGAAACCATTCATCTACTTCTTCGCCTGTTACATTTTTGCCATCACCTTGGCACCTTGTCAGGATGCGTATACCTGTGAAGATCAGGCAGCGCATGAAGCTTCTCATTCGCATGAGGAAGACGATATGGATACCTGTTCACCTTTTTGCATTTGCAGCTGCTGCAATACGGCCAGTGTCCTGCAGACTTATTTCGTTTCTTTCGATTTTCCTAAAGTGATTCATCACCAAAAGAATCATTCTCCTTACCTCGCTTCCATGCCATTGCCTGTTTACAACAGCATCTGGCAACCTCCCAAACTCTAGTTTTTTTTTCAGTATTACTTGGCCTCCTTATTCGGCAGTCTTGTAATTGTTAAAGGTTGTTTTCATCCTTACGATTTTCTTGTGTTTATCAAAACCTGCGTAATTGTTGACTAACGACTAACAACTAACGACTAACAACTAATTTATGCTTGATCATATCATTCGTTTTTCCATTAGGAACAAACTCATTATAGGCTTGTTTACGCTGGCACTTGTCCTGGTGGGTGTTTACTCTGCGACTCAGTTGCCTATCGATGCCGTGCCTGACATCACCAACAACCAGGTGCAAATCATTACACAATCACCGTCACTGGCTGCACAGGAAGTGGAACGGTTGATTACTTTTCCGGTAGAAATGGCGGTGGCCAATATACCGGAAACAAAAGAAGTACGGTCTATTTCCCGGTTTGGATTGTCGGTGGTCACTGTCGTGTTTAAAGACGAAGCCGATATTTATTGGGCTCGTCAACAAGTAGCAGAACATTTGGTGGAAGTGACACAAAGTATTCCTCCGTCTATCGGTATACCGTCTATGGGTCCTGTTACTTCAGGACTTGGGGAAATCTACCAATATACCCTGGCTGTAAAACCGGAATTTGCAAAGAAGTACAGCATTATGGAATTGCGTTCCATACAGGACTGGGTAATACGACGCCAGTTATTGGGTACCGAAGGTGTAGCGGATGTAAGCAGCTTTGGTGGTATGGTGAAGCAGTATGAAATTGCACTCAATACGGATAAGTTGCGAAGCTATAACCTGAGTATACAAGATGTGTTTACCGCTTTGGAACTCAACAATCAAAATACAGGCGGCGCCTATATTGATAAGAAACCGAATGCTTACTTTATCCGCTCGGAAGGGTTGATCAATAGTTTGTCCGACATTGAAAAAATAGAAGTGTCCGTGACAGCTAATGGCATGGCTGTATTGATCCGTGACATTGCTTCGGTAGGCTATGGCAATGCCAATCGTTACGGTGCGATGACAAGAGACGGAAAGGGCGAAGTCGTCGGCGCCGTAGTGATGATGCTGAAGGGTGAGAATTCAAGTAAGGTCATTCAAAATGTAAAGGCACGCATTGCGCAAATTGAAAAAACCTTACCGGAAGGTATTACCGTAGAACCGTTCCTTGACCGTACACACCTGGTGAACAGAGCGATTACAACCGTATCGAAAAACCTGATCGAAGGGGCACTGATTGTGATTTTTGTGCTGGTACTCTTCTTAGGGAATTTTCGTGGTGGATTGATTGTTGCTTCCATGATTCCTTTGTGTTTATTGTTTGCCTTATCCCTCATGAATTTGTTTGGCGTATCGGGCAATTTAATGAGCCTTGGAGCCATTGACTTTGGCTTGATTGTGGACGGTGCCGTCATCATTGTAGAAGCCACCATGCATCATCTTGGCTTGTCTAAATTAAAGCGATTGACGCAAGACGAGATGGATGAAGAAGTGTATCAGGCGGCTTCTAAGATCAGAAGTTCTGCCGCCTTTGGTGAAATCATTATTCTGGTCGTGTACTTGCCTATCCTTGTATTGACTGGAGTAGAAGGCAAGATGTTTCGTCCGATGGCAGAAACCGTTGGCTTCGCCATTTTGGGTGCGTTTATATTATCACTGACCTATGTACCGATGGCTTCTGCTTTATTCTTAAATAAGAATGTCGAACACAAACGTAATTTCTCCGATAAGATGATGGATTTCTTTCATCGGGTGTATGCACCTATCATTCATCATACGTTGAATCATAAAATTAAAATAGTGGCTATTGCTGTTGTACTGCTGTTGATATCTGTGTTTGCTTTTCTGCAAATGGGCGGTGAGTTTATTCCTTCGTTGGAGGAAGGTGATTTTGCAGTGGAGACCAGAATATTAACAGGTAGTTCTCTTTCTCAAACGATTGATGCGTCTACTAAAGCAGAAAAAATATTGCTGGATAAATTTCCGGAAGTGAAACAAGTAGTATGTAAAATCGGTTCGAGTGAAATTCCTACAGATCCTATGCCTATTGAAGCGGGAGATTTGATGATTATTTTGAAAGACAAGGACGAATGGACTTCAGCCGATACAAGAGAAGAGCTGGTAGAGAAAATGGCTAAAGCCTTGAGCGATATACCGGGTGTGTCTTTCGGTTTTCAACAGCCCATTCAAATGCGTTTCAATGAATTGATGACAGGAGCCAGACAAGATGTGGCCGTTAAGATTTTTGGCGAGGACTTGACACAGTTGACTTATTTGTCAAAGAAAATAGCGGCCATTATTCCGGAAGTAAAAGGTACTCAGGATTTGTACCTGGAAGAAGTGATTGGTTTACCACAGGTCGTCGTGAAAATTGATCGGGATAAATTGTACCAGTTTAATGTGTCGGTAGAAGATGTCAACCGCACCATCCTTGCTGCCTTTGCAGGCGAGAGCGCAGGGTTGGTATACGAAGGAGAAAAGCGTTTTGATTTGGTGGTGCGTTTGGAGAAAGACAGTCGTCAGGACATTGACAATATTCGCAATGTATTTGTGGCAAACAGTGAAGGAAAACAAATTCCTTTGCATCAATTGGCCGAAGTAAAACTGACCCCCGGACCGAATCAGATTCAACGGGAAGATACCAAGCGCCGGTTGACCATCGGTTTCAATGTTCGCGGTCGCGACGTAGAAAGCATTGTCAACGAAATGAAACAGCGCATCGATAGTGAAATAGATTTTCCTCCGGGTTATTATGTGACCTATGGCGGACAGTTTGAAAACCTGCTGGAAGCCAAAGGGAGGTTAGCTTTTGCGGTACCCGTGGCTCTATTTCTGATTTTCATGTTATTGTTCTTTACGTTTGGTTCGGTGAAACAATCGTTTTTGATATTCTCTGCGATTCCATTTTCCGCTATCGGTGGTATATGGGCTTTGTACTTGCGTGGAATGCCTTTTAGCATTTCTGCCGGCATAGGTTTTATTGCTTTGTTTGGTGTATCCGTATTAAATGGTATTGTACTGATCGGAGAGTTCAACCGTCTAAAGAAAGAGGGATTGACGGACATCAAGGAAATTATTCTTCAGGCCACGTCTATTCGTCTGAGACCTGTGTTGATGACTGCAACGGTTGCTTCGTTAGGATTTCTTCCGATGGCCTTGTCTCAGGGTTCCGGTGCGGAAGTACAAAAACCGTTGGCCACGGTGGTCATTGGTGGTTTACTGTCTGCCACTTTGTTGACTTTGATTGTCCTTCCTATTTTATATACCTGGTTTGAAAATGGAATTAAAATGAAACAACCTTCCAATTTATCCATGCTTCTTTTCGCTGTACTGAGTTTGTCATTCGTCAGTTCTGCTCAGGCACAGACTACTCCGTTGACGATGGATTATTGCATTCAACAAGCTTTATCCAATAACAACAGCGTCAAATCGGCAGAGTATGCCATTGCTCAAAATAAGGAATTGCGTAAAACATCCTTTGACTTAAGCAAGACAAATGTGACGGGGATGTATGGACAGTACAATAGTTACCGCAACGATTTAAATGTAACGGTCAGTCAAAATATTTCTTTTCCGACGGTATACATGAACCTGTCCGATCTGGCGAAGGCTAACCTTGCCAGTAGTGAGATCCGCAAAGACATCGTCCAAAATGAATTGATCTATAATGTAAAACAGACCTGGTATCAATTACTGCTTTTGGCACATCAAAAGAAATTTCTGGAAGATCAGGACAGTATTTACGAACGTTATTCGAAAGCAGCCGCGACACGCTATCGAACGGGAGACATTAATATCCTGGAAAAAATAACCATTGAAACCCAGTTAGCGGAAATTAAAAATAAATTATTCCAAAATCAGGCAGATCTTGGTATTGCCTTGAATCGGATGGCAACCTTACTCAACAGCAAAGAGAAGTTAACCTTTACAGATTCTTTGCTGACTAAACGTCCCTTGAATTTATCGACGGAAGACAGTGCTTCTTTTGCTTCTAATCCTGCACTGGCTTTTATGAAGCAAAAGATAGCGGTAACAGAAAGTCAGAAAAACCTGGAACGTTCTAAGTTGATGCCTGATTTTAATTTAGGGTATTTCAATCAGTCGTTAAGAGGGTATCAGGATAATGACGATCAGGTGACTCAATACTATAACTCTTCGAATCGCTTCCAGGGCGTAATGGTCGGTGTTTCTATTCCGTTATGGGCAAGAGCTCAGGCGGCACGTGTGAAAGCAGCAGATTATACCATCAAGGCTGCTGAAGCAGATTACGAATTGCTGCAGCGTAATCTTTATGGACAGTATAATCAATTACTGCAGGAATACATGAAGTACAACAATAGTTTGATGTACTATGAAAAGAATGTATTGCCCCAAGCAGACATTATTTTGAGTAATGCCTATAAAACATATGTCGCAGGTGAAATTAATTATGTGGAGTACATGACTGCTATTAATACAGCGTTGAACATGCGTTCAGATTATCTTAATTTATTAGATCAGTATAACCAGTCGGTTATCAATATTGAATTTATCATTGGCAATAATTAATCGTACGAATTATGACTATAAAAAATAAACTGATCCTATGGAGCACCATGGCTTTGTCTCTGATCATTTTTTCTTGTACAAGCGATACGGAAGAACATACTGCTCAAAAGCACGAAGAGCATGAGAGTGCAGAAGTCCTTTTGACAGAAGCGCAGTATAAAAATGCGGGAATCGTTATCGGTAAAGCCGAAGAACGCAGCATGAGCGGTGTAGTGAAAGTAAATGGCGTGTTCGATGTTCCTCCTCAAAATCTAGTAACCATTTCACTTCCTTATGCCGGTATTGTTAGAGAAACTAAATTACTGCAGGGGATGGAAGTAAAAAAAGGAGAAGTA
Organism: Chitinophagaceae bacterium; assembly: GCA_028288405.1. Lineage (GTDB taxonomy): Bacteria > Bacteroidota > Bacteroidia > Cytophagales > Cytophagaceae > JACMQM01. The sequence continues at coordinate 40,710 of JAQBNS010000003.1, read as the reverse complement.
ATCGCGGTGTTAGAACATCCTGATTTCATTCAACTGCAACAAGATTACCTGGATAATAAAAGTAAGCTGGATTATTTGCAGCTGGAAGTCAACAGACAACAAGAATTGCAAAAGGAAAATATAAACTCCGCCAAGGTATATCAAAAGGCTCAGTCTGATTACGAATCGTTGAAGGCTATCGTTGGAGGACTGAAAGAAAAGCTGAGCATGATCAATATCAGTACAGAGCAATTGCAAAAGAATGGCATCTCTAAGCAAGTGAAATTGCTTGCTCCCATTCATGGGTATGTCACGGTGGTCAATGTAAACATCGGTAAATTGGTTAATCCAAATGATGTGATTTGTGAAATAGTTGATATAGGTCACCTGCATGTTGAACTTACCGTATTTGAAAAGGATGTCACGAGTTTGAAAGCAGGACAGAAAGTAAGGTTTTGGGTCAACAATGAAGCTCAGGAAAGAACGGCTTCTGTCTATCTGATCGGTAAAGAAATAAGTCCTGATCGTACGGTACGCGTGCATTGCCACCTGGATAAGGAAGATAAAACCTTGCTTCCTGGGATGTATCTTACCGCATACATAGAAACAACCCAAAAACAATCGTTGGTTTTGCCATCGGCTGCGGTTGTCAGTAGTTCCAATAAGAACTATGTATTTGTGGCTAAAGGAAAAGAGAAAGAGAACTATAGTTTTAGCATGGTAGAGGTAAGCATTGGTATTGTTGATGACGATTATACAGAGATCATTTTACCTCCTGCAGTCGGTCTGCAATCGGAATTTGTTGTGATTGGAGCGTATGATTTACTGTCCTCCAAAAATGTCGGCGAAGAGGAAGGACATAGTCATTAGTGGAGATAAAACTGTGTAAAAATTCCCCTATAAGATTGGAGTGCATAAAATTTTGTAAGACTAAACATGTATAATATTTAGAAAAACTTATATTTGTAGTAAGCGGATTTAAAATGAGTATTAAGTGTTTAATGATTGATGACGATGCAGATGATCACGAGATCTTCGAATTGGCATTGCAGCAAGTAGATGCCTCTATCGCATGTGACTTTGTTCACGATGGAGTTGCCGCCTTGTCTCAATTGTCTTCAGGCAAGATTGCTAAACCGGATTATATTTTTCTTGACCTCAATATGCCTCGCATGAGTGGCAGGCAAGTGCTACAGGAATTGAAGAAGTTTGATGACCTAAAGGATATTCCCGTAGTCGTTTGTTCCACTTCTTCAGAAACTGTTTTTGAAAAAGAAGCAAAGGAACTAGGGGCAGTAGCTTATATTGTCAAACCTTCCAGTTTGCGGGAGTTGGTAAAGAATTTAAGAGAATTTTTCTCTACCCGATAAATGAACACTAGTTTAAAAAGAACCGGAATCTCTGAAACAGGAGATTCCGGTTCTTTTATTTATGGCATAGGGGCAAACGCAGGCTTGGTCTTTTTCTTTTGTCTATAGATGATATACGTTATAAGTAATAACGCAACAACAATCAATTCCGGCTCAGACATCCGTTGAGGCTCTTCCCCAAGGTCCAGTGATTTATTGCCGGCTAATGTTTGTTGTTGTTTTTTAAGGATCATTTCTTTTTGAACTTCTGTTTCTACCACGATGTAAGATGTATACGGCGACATGACTTTAGTTTGAAAACTATGTCTTGTAACATCCAGCCATTGTTTTTCTGAAGTATAGGGATACAGCACTTGTGACATCCATTCTCCCTGCATGTATAAGGCGGCAGAATAATTTTTAGCTGTCCATTGGAGAGGAGGATGTTTTGTTCCTATGATCCCTTTCAATACAATGCTTGGCTGATCGTCTTGCGGCAAATAGGCGATGGTGTTTTTTTCATCAGGCCAGGCTACTACTTTTCTTTGAAAAGAAAAGGACAAACTATCTGAAGAAATAGCTGCAGGATTATTAAAAAGATCATGAGACTCAAGCATCCCACCTGCCGTCAGGATATAGAATGGGTTGTTTTCAGGAGCAGCAAATTTTAATGAGGCAAAGTCCTTGTCCAATATGGCATTGGGCAAACTGTCAGTTAACACGGTGATAACGGGATAGCTGGTTGCAGGATGGAGATAGGCATCTGTCAGGATAGTTTTTATCGCATGTTCTAAATAAAACCCTCCCTTATAGTTCTGGTTTTGTAAATGCTCTTTCCAGTTTTTGTCGAATGGAACGGTATTCGTATAGCTATTGGTAAAACTTATCCTGGCATTCTCTGCAGAAATGACTTGCTGCGATAACAGGTTCTCTATGCGTTGTATGTAATCTGTTTTTAACGGTTCATTTCCTTTTGAAACATCTACCACGAAGTGATAGTAGGGTTTACGTTGTATGGCTGGCAACTCTTTTTTATCCTGAACAGATACATAGAAAACCTGATCGTTTATTTTTTCACTTAGTGGTTTATGTTGATTAAGCCTTTCTCCCAATGGTATGACTTGACCGTCTATTGTAATACTTACCGGTTCTTTGTGAATAAATTCCAGGCCTGTTTTACGGACTTCTCCGAAAGCAAAAGGGAAAACACGTAAAGCGACTTTGTTGCCCGTTAGGTAATAGAGTATGCCCGGATCTCGTCTGGTGTTTACGATCTGAGAGTAAACCCATAGGGCTGCTTTCTTTTCCGTTAATAATCCCTTTTCTTTTCGATCACCAATGTAAAGGTAGTAATCACTGATCCAACAACCTTCCGGCAAATCGAGTGTCGTCGCATATTCTTGCTGTCCGCTATTAAGATCGGTATTGGTAAGTTCAAGGTCAATGCTACTCACCCAACTGTCAGATGCTTTGTTAAATGTGCTGTGTGTTTTTATATGGGTTAACTTCACCTGATCATTCGTGTTCGAATTTGAGAAACCACGGAATTGCCTATCCGAAGTGCTGTACCCTAAAAAAATATTTTCTAAGGTGTAAATTTTATAATCCGACAAACTCATGTTATCCAACACGATCCATTTGAATAAGGTAGACAGGTAAGGCGTTTGAGTAGAGCGTTGGAAAAGAGAATTTCTGTCTTTATGATTTTTAAGAACTTCTAGCGTTTTTGTCAAAGAAGAGGTATCAATGTCTACTGACTCTTGATAGTTGGGGGTATAGACATAATGCAGTGCTTCATGCAATACGCTTCGGTCATTCAAATTATCCAGTATAATGGATAATGGCAGAACGGTAAATCCCGTAATACTTATACTATAAAGCAATGCAGTGGAAAAGTATTGTCTTAAGTATTGGATGTCGGATGATAATTCTTGAAGGTGTACAACAAATAGCACCAAAGGCGTAAGCATCAGGAATCCCGCGCCGGCAAGTAAAATCAATAAAACGGAAAAAGGCAGATAAGGTAGAAAAACAAGAAAGAAGTAAAAGGTATAAGCGAATAGAATACTTCTGCCTGCAAATAGAAATAGTCGATAGAGCCTGTGTTTTGTATTGGGTAGACAAATGAGTATACCATTGGCCAATGCAAAAATATAGAACCATATGCTATTAAAATTTCCAAATATACTGTTGTGCGAATGGATAAAATCTGTACCGTTGAAAAACCAACCGCTGTTGAATAGCAAACCAAGAATTGGGAAAATAAGTGACAACGGGATCTTCCATGCTAAAGGGTATTTAATAAAGAAGGCTGATTTCTGTATCGTGATGATGTAGAGTGTACGGATCAATAAAAATAAAAATCCGATGGTAGAAACGATGGCCAATACAAGGAGCATATGAAAATTATATTCGAAGTCTACCGTTTTCCATAGCGGTAAAATCAATTGTCCGAATATATACCAGGAAACAGGAATGAGTAAAGCTCCGATGATATTCATACCCGGCTTGTGCTTTTTATCAGCCGGTGTCAGCCACATCACAATGATTAAGACTGCGTGAGCCATAGCAGGCATCAGGAATGTGCCTACATAAATAATGATGTCATCTCCCAGTATCCACAAAGGAATGTCTAGTGGCACCATGTCTGAAAGGTAATTACAATAGACATACAGAAAAATCACGTGGGAGAATAAAGAAATAAAACCATAATAAATGGATATAGGCTTTTTTCTAACCACTTGAATGAAGGTATAAATAAGTGTCGATGCCGTCAGCACGAAAAGCGAGGAGGCGAAAAGGATACAGAGGAAGATGTTTTCTTCCGACAATGCGCTTTTAATGATGCTGTATTGAGCACTGAGTAGGAACGCTAATAACAATACGGGAGCCGTATGAATGAGCAGCAACCATTTAGGATTAAGCAAGTTTTTCATGACGTATGGAGTGTTGAGTGAAAAAGAACTGTAAGGCAGAGTAGAAGAGAATGAGGAAAAGCAAATAGATGAACGTGCCCTCTGCCTGATGCAGCCAGGTAATGGGATGATCACTGAATCTTTGTGTATAGCTGTTGGCGGCTATCGAAGTTACGATCCTGGAGGCATTGACAAAGAGTGTTAGTACATAGCTTAGCAACAACGCAGCCGGAATTGCAAATAGTTTTCCCATTTGACTTCGCAAATGATTCAGAGAAACGAAAACAAACAAGGCAAAACTTAACAGCCAGAAATTAAATCCTGAACAGGATTTTTCAATGGTAATGTTCAAGTCTGGATAAAAGTATCCATGGGCAGCATCATAAACAGCGGGAGAGCCGGTAAAGATTTCTACCAATAGCTGAGTGGGTTTTAATATGAATAACAACTGATCGTGATCCGTTGTTGTATACCAGGCTTTCAGTGCCATGAAAATGATCATGGTACAGAGGTAGTAGATATACTTTGAGTTTTGTTTCATAAACTGTTATGGGGTGTTTTTGTCAATATTTCCAATTGCTTAATGTAACGGTAGCAGATATAAAGCGGAATGATTCCCAGTGCACCAAAAGAACAATCGATCAATTTCCAAAACAAAGGAATCTCCCTTACTGATCCCGCTATAAAAGCCAAAGGAAATACCATGAGGCAGGCAATCATTCCGAATTGAATGACCCAGATATTTTTCACAGGATCTCTCAAGGGACCGATGAAAGCGGTAGCTATCACGATGTGTGAAAAAGCCAACCAGTCTGTGCCATAACTCAAATAGGGAAATTGAGCATTGGTTGTTTTCACTGCAAAGTAAATTTGAGTCAACCACAATTGCAGGATCTCCGGCAAGTAATGCATATAATTCATAGCAACTTCCAATTGCGTTTCTATCGGGAAAGCAGTGATACCGCTTAGTACTAAACTTACCATGAAGAAGATGATCCATACTCTGATTTTCCGAAGTAATTGTTTTTCAGTTAGTGTATTCATAAATAGTTTGTTTAAATAAATAGTTTATAGAATAGTAGTACACCCACCGCAACAGCAACCAGCGAAGCCAATGTCACCACGCCTGCTGCAATGTCTTTGATGACCCTTACTTTTTTAGAATAAGTAGGGTGAACCAGATCCATAGTTTTTTCTATGCAGGTATTGACGAGTTCCATACACAATACAAATCCTATGGTGAGAAATAGAATGCACCATTCTGTTTTACTCAGTTTCGCTTCAATGCCCAGCAGCAAAATACTGATGCCACACAAAACTTGAATTTTAAAATTGCGTTCGGTTTTTAATGCATGTTTAATTCCATTCAGGGAACAAGTCACACTTTTAAGAAAGGAATGTTTCATGAGCAGGGTAGGAAGATGAACGAATGATTTTAAAGACGCCATACACAGAGGCCAGGACAATGGAGAAGGTAATGGTCATGCTGATGGCTACCGGATTGTTGAGGTGTTGTAACGATAAGGTAATCACCTTTTCTGTACGTACGATCACATCCCATGAATTCAACCGCAGGACTCTTCCAAGGAAAACGCCGTAACCACTGAGCACAATAGTGAATAGAACAATCAACCAGGATAGCCACTTATGGCCTAATTGGTCTAATCCCTTATGGATCCAATGAAGAGAAACGATACCGGCAAACATTCCCGCCAGTGTAAAGAAAAAGAGCAGGGAGGCATCGTACCAGATCGGTACCTGTTCTTGGGAATGCAAGTGTACAAAGTCCGTTAAGATGTACGGTGCGTTCGGAAAGAGAAACAACCAGGCAAAGAAGAATATCGGCAAGGTCCAATTGAAATCTTTTTGCATCTTTTTTCTAAAGTGATAGGCTGGAATCAATGGGATGATACCCAGAAATAAATTCCATAATAAAAAGGTATAGAACGATTTTCCAGTCATTCCAATGCGAAGAGCAAGGAATACAAAACCGGTTGCCGTCAGCAGCGCTGTGGCCAGTAGTGATTTGCGATTGAATAAGTAGGTCTTCATAATTTAATACAGGTTTTTTAAATCATATTTTTCATCTAACTCGGCATACTGATGAAGCATGCGATGATCTTCGGCCGTCAGAGAAAGCGCTTTTTCTGATTGCAGGTATTGTATGGTGTAGTAATCCAGATTCTTGAGTTGCTCGAGCAATAATTTCTTTTGTTCAGGACTGTTGTCTTTTTCTAAGGTAATGGATAAGTATTCTAACTGAGCTTGTTTGGAAAGACTATAGATGTAAGCAATATCCGGATCTTTGGTGTAGTTCAAATTATAACGGGTGATGACGATGTCCCAGGGCACACATACAAAGATCATCAGCACACCATAGATCATCCAGGTGTTGGCCTTGATCAACATCCAGTTGTTGAGTGATGCATTTGTTTTGTAAGCGGTGATGAGCAAAGCAAAAATAGTGGTCAGGAGATAAGTGTACACACCGATGCGTTTGTAGGTCAATCCCAGTTCATGTACGTACACATTATTTTTTATCAGACAAATGATACACAAAAGAATGTTCAATGCGATCCAACTATTCACAGCCCATTTGATGCGATCAAATTTGGGATGAAAGATAACAGGCAGAGAAAAGTAATACAATATCACACCAATGGCCATGAACATAGAGGCAATCAAAATGTATATACTGGCATGAAGGTTGGCAGATAAAGAAGCCTGCGTGCTGTTATAGATTAATTCGTAGCCATCCAGCAAGATCATATAGGTAAGGAGAACAATGAGTGAACCAAATACCAATAAGGCTTCCTTCATCAAACGCGTTACTTTTTCCTGATCGCTGCTTTTTCTCGGTTCGGATACGAAGCCAATAATTTTTTCACAAAGATTTTCCAAAGAAGACAGCCAGCCGATGATCTGTCCTCTGATGATGGGAAGGATAATAAGGAAAGAGAGGATAAAGCAGAGTGCAAAAGTGGCGTCTATGATGGCGAATAAAGCACTCAATTGTTCCCAAAGCAGAGGATTGGCAACCGCATACACGATAAGAAAGACGGTGAAGATCAAGACCGGGAAAAGAAACAGGCGAATCGAAATACTTTTCTTTTCACTGGTAAAGGTATGGCTGACACGTTCTACTATAAGGGCGATGGGAGCAAGGAAGAAATTGAGGAACGCATGAAAAGGAAGAAAGAGCAATAAGGAATCTTTCATTTGTAATCCCGAAGAGAACACAACAGATAGAACGAATAAGCAGGCAGCACCGCTGTTGTTGGTGAAGTAGTAGGCCAGTGCGGCAACCATCGTGACAAAGGATGCCCATAACCAACTGCGGTTGTGACGCAGTTCGGGTTTGTAAACGGCTTGTGCGGTAACAATGAGTAAAGCAAATACGGGTACATTCAATCCCCAGGATTGTTTGTAGAAAAGCAGTGTACAGATCAATGCTGTAGAGAGCAGAAGGAGTGTTTCTTTTAATTTCATATCTATTTATTTAAAAGTGCTTTGTATTTCAAAGTTAAAGCTCAAAAAAAATCAACCTTGATTACGGAGAAATTTTTCGAGTGATTGTAAGTGTTGCTTGAATGCTTTTTTGCCTGTCGCGGTAACACGATAGGAGGTGTTCGGTTTTTTTCCAATAAAAGATTTGCGCACTTCTATATAGCCTACTTTTTCCAAAGCGGATAAATGACTGGCGAGATTTCCATCTGTCAAATCCAGTTGTTCCTTGAAGCGATTGAAGTCCGCCCAATCCGTAACCATCAGGATAGACATGATGGCGAGCCTGGCTTTGTTTTCAAATGCTTTATCCCAATGTTGAATGATATCGCTCACTTCTCGTATTTAAAATACATCACCAATCCGTACACAATATGCAATACGCCGAAACCGATGCTCCAGAATAACAAACCATAACCAATGAACCACAAGGCCACCATGCCCAATATCAATTCCGAGATGGCCAGGTAGCGGATATCGTCTAACGTATATTTACTCGCATTGAGCAATGCCAATCCATAGAAGGTAAGAGTAACCGGTGCGATGAATCCTATAAAACCCATGTACAAGAGTACGGCACAAAAGTAACCGCCTACAGCCAAGGGGATGGAAAGATTGATCAGTAAGCGTCGGGAAGTGGAATCCCATATTTTTTGTCCCTGACTTTTAGCTTTCCTTACGGTAAAGAAAATACCGCCCGATACGGCGACGATCAATACCACCAAGGCGTCCAGCAGGAAGAAACGATACTGTGCGTCCTGATTCCAATAGTCGACAGATTCGGTGTTGAAAATCACCTCCTGGAAATACCAGTAAGCAGCTGCGGCTCCAGCTAAGGCAGCCACACCGGCAATGACACCCGATATACCACTCAGTGAAATAAAACGGGTAGAACGATCCATGATCGACCGTATTTCTTTCAGATCTTCTAAGGCTTGTTGGTTCATCTCAAATTACTTTGTAATTCAAAGTAGAATATAAAAAACAGGAATGTCAAGAGGGAGGATCATTTTTTTTCAGAAAGCTTGATTTAATAAGGTAAAGGCATTTTTTTTATAAAATGATATCATCGTATCTTCTATGCAACGGATGACATTATTTTTCATTCAAGTCTCTTTCTGTAGTCCCTGCAGGGTCTCCTGAAAGGGACCCTGCGTCTTGAATGCATAGAAGATTCGAATTACACTCAAGTGGCGCGCAGGGTCCTCTTCGAGAGACCCTACGGGGACTGAAAGAAAAGGGAGCCATCAAGAGCAATTGTAAAAGACATCGTGGCTCCTCAAGTCCCCTTTAGGGGATTTAGGGGCAAGACAGATAGAATAGAATAAAATAAGAAAGAGAAACAGAAAGAGAAACAGAAGATGCCTCTTTCTCTTTCTGTTTCTCTTTCTTATTTTATATCACATCGTCCAATGCCGGAGCTACGGGCACTACAATTTTAGGTGCAGGTTTTGCTTTTACGAGTTTGCTGACACGATAAAGCATAATCATACAGACTACTGAAATTCCCACAATGACATATCCCAATATGTCGTAACGTTCCAGCGGACTATAGTTATCTTTTTGTACCACAATCATTCCACCGATAAAAGCGGCTACACCACCTGCCATTTGCTGCAAGGAAGAGTTGATGCTCATAAATGCTCCTCTGTCCTGAATGTTAGGCAATGCTGAGGTAAGTGCCATACTAGGCACCATACGGCTCATCACGCCCACCATCATCAGTACATTGACCAATGTTACCACCCAGAAAGGGGAAGGTGTCAGGTTGGTATAATAAACGACTACTGCCATCAGGAAGAACGATGCAAAGGCAAACAACGTAAATTTATCGATGCTGTCACTGAGTCTGCCGATGATAGGCATGACCACCAAAGAACCGATGCCGGCCATCATAAAGAGTAAAGGTAATTGTTCGACAGTGATGTGTAAATTGTTGATGGAAAATGCACTGCCCCACGGCATCATCATGAATCCTCCTAAGGACATCAAAGCGGTAGCCGTGAAGCCGACGCGGTAATCGCGTTGTTTTACCGTGTTCCATAAATGGATAAAGGCATTATGTTCTTGCGGAATTTTTAAGTGTTCATTGATAGGATTTAATTTTACAATGATGACAAATAAAATAATTACAGCAAGTGCGACGATCATAAAGAAAGGTGCTTGCCAGCCCAAGTGGTTCGAGATGTATAGACCGATGGGAATACCCAGTACCTGACTGGCGCCAAAACCCATTTGTATAAATCCCATGACACGGCCACGTTGTTGCAAGGGAAACAAATCGGCCATAATGGCCATGGATATAGAGCCGATCACACCGCCAAACAAACCGGTCACAATGCGTGCCGCGACAAGCGTCGGGTAGTTGGTCGTAATACCGCAAAGGAATGTACCGACGATAAATCCAATGTAGAAGAAGAGCAATAGTTTTTTACGGTCGTAGCGGTCCGCAAATCCTGCGGTGAGCAAGCCTGATACACCGGCGCTCAGTGCGTAGGCAGAGACGGCTATACCAAATTGAATCGTGGTCAATTCCATCGATTTCATCAAAGCATCTCCCAAAGGCGACATGATCATGAAATCAAGGATAACGGTAAATTGTGTCAAGGCTAAAATAGCAATGGCCAGTTTTTGATAGGGTGTAAAAGGAATAGGAGTATTGATCGCGTTGTTTGACATAACGAGGGTTAATTAATCTACTAATTCTTCGCAGGAAAAACCCGCTTCCATCATGATTTTCATGATGTCGTTGATGTGTGGAAGTGTTGACTCTACGCGCAACACCTTATCGATGTCTTCACGGTCAATGTTCCATTTGATGATTGAATCAGTGGCGTTGAGCAACAAGCTGGCTTGCTGCAATTGCTCTTCTGATTCTACATTGGTTTTAAAAATAAGGACATGTGCCATGTGCCTGCAGTTAATGATTGAAATTTATTTTTCCGGTGTCAGTGCTTTGAGCACCAGCGCCAGGGTTTGATTCATGTAAGCATCACTCCATTTAAAAGGTTTGCCCGACATGCTTTTTCCATCGTCGTGAAATTTGACCAATTGATAAAAGGGAGCAAAGGCTACAGCCCAATAGACTTCAATCGGTAAAGCGATGAGTTCTTTACGTTTGACAGCTCCTTTTACAAATTCTGACATCACGAGTGAAAATTCTTTTTTTACTTTGGTATACACTTCTTCTCCTACAGGAGAGTGACGTACTTGTTCCAGGAACTTCGCTTGCTTAGGATGTTTCAACCAGTACTTCGCTCTGTTTTTCCATTGTATCGTTAAGCCTTCTGCAAACGGGAGGCTCGGATCAAAATTTTTCAGTGAGGCTTCTACCATCTTAGACGCTTCTTTGGTGGCCACCTGTTGAATCAGATCATCTCTGTCTTTAAAGTAAATGTATAAAGTAGCAGGAGAAACATTCGCAGCTTTAGCGAGCTTTTGCATACTCAGCCCGTCAAAGCCACTCTCTACTATAATCTCAACAGCCTTTTCCTGAATAGCATCGATTTTATTTTCGTCTCTTACTCTCATAGGGGAGCAAATATAAATGAACGTTCATTCATTTAAAAATAAAATTTAGAAATATTTTTCAGATAATTTAATCGTTTGTAAACGACATTGGAAAATTGGCCTGGCTGTCTTACCCCTAAATCCCCTAAAGGGGACTTATTGAGTACGAAGAAACAGAGAGCTAACTAAGTATAAATACTCTTTCTTAAAAGTCCCCTTTAGGGGATTTAGGGGTAAGAAGCTTTCTTTAACAAGTGAAAAATCTAAACGGTGAAAAATCCTGAGTTAACGGCGCGCTATTTTTTCTCTTCCAAAAATTTCAACACGTATTTACAAATCTCTCTTTTCTGTTCTTCGGTTGCTGTTTCATCACACATTTCAATGTGTTTGGTATTCGGTAGGGTGATGATGGTCATGCCGTGTTCAGTCTGTTGGGCTGCTGTAGGCAATACGCCTTCGTCGGCAGGCAAGTCGTTAGAGCGTAGGGAGTAAATTTTTAAACTGTCAATTTTAGGCAATGGCATCCTGCGGTTGTCTAGTGAAATCGCTTTGTTGATTTTTCTTGGGTATTCGGTAGCAAAGTACATCGTGATGTCTCCTCCGTTGGAGTGGCCGATTAAACTGTAGCGTTTATCATCGATATTGGGCATGCGTGTTTTTAATTCTTTTACCACAAACAAAATATTCTGTAAACCGCTTTCCCAATTGGGCATACGTTTTTCTCTCAAGTTACCGTTCATGGCTAAAGGATCGTCTGTAGGCAGCTCATGCTGTATACTCACCACAAGATAACCATGTTGTGCCAGAAAAGTATTTAGATAACTATAAGCAAGATAAGGCGTTCCTTGATTTTCTCCATAACCGTGATTGAAGATGACCAGTTTTTGTTTAAGAGAAGTGCTATCCGGTAAATATAAAGCAACAGGAATCGACCGGCTTCTAGAATAATCATACAGTTCTAAACGTTGTACTGTTACGGGAATAGTATCCTGTAAAACCTGAAATGTATTCCACACGTTTTTGCTTTGTGCTACGTAGAATGAAGACGACAAGGCACACAATAAAAAAAGAGTAATACTGACAAGAAGTTTCATGTTGTACCGTGTTTTGATGAGGAAGAATTTCGCAGTAAAACTAAGTGTTATAACGCTGCGTGCAATATACCTATTAGTGAGTAGTGATGAGTGTACAAACATCTATATTATCATAAGAAGTTTTGAAATTTTTTTCCACAACAATAGTTACTACAAGTTTATATTCTGAATATAGTAATAAAACATATAGCTATGAAAACACACCACAAAGAAGAAATGGCTTTATTGATTTGCCAGCAATGGGATCTCGTCGCTTGCCTGGAAGATGAAATGTTGACCACAAAGCAAAGGCAGTCATTACACCTGCAATTGGCGAAAAACGTTTATCACATGGCGTACATTGTTGATGTCTATCAGAATCCGTTCATTGTTTTTCATTACAGAGGAAAAAGCTATGAACTATACTCTGATGTCATCAAGGATTCTCATTTCGAATTGCCTCAGGCAGAAAGCTTGCTAAGAAAAGTCTTTGCTTTACATCGCGCCACTAGCGTTCAAGTGATTGAAGTGGGGGAGTTGTATAGGCCTGTCAATGATTTCATTCATGCCGGTCTTGAATTCCTTCGCAAAAAAGTAATGTTGTAAAAAACATTCCTGAGCTCCGCAGGAGTGTTTATTTTTTTTGATCCAGTACAAGTACCTCCAAGGCCAGTGGAGTAATCGCATAGAATAAAGCATTCAGTATAGTACCTTCTTCTAAACAAGCAACATAGTTATAGGTTGTTAGTTGTTAGTTATTAGTTATGTGTATTCTGATAAAGAATAAAAATAAATTTAACAACTAACAACTAACAACTAACAACTAACAACTATTTTCCTTCCGGTGCCATCATACCGGTGGCAATCGCAATTCTGTTCCATGAATTGATGACAACAGCGGTCATGATCACTTCTGCGATTTGTTGTTCACTCAATACCTGAGCCGCTTTCTGATAGGTATCTTCCGATACATGTTGGTGGATGAGTGCTACTTCTTCGGTTAATGCCAGTATCGCACGGTCTTCTTCACTGAAGTAGGGTGTTTCTCTCCAGGCAGATAAAGTATAGATGCGTTGCTCTGTTTCGCCTAACTTTCTGGCGTCTATCGTGTGCATGTTCAGGCAAAATGCACAACCGTTGATCTGTGACGTTCTTATTTTGATCAACTCCGTTTGTAAAGGATGCAGATGTTTCGATTTACCGGCAGCAGAGAAGAGGAGCATGGCTTTGTAGCCTTCGGGAAGGATTTGTTCTAGGTTGATTCTTTTTTTCATGGCGTTTTTTTTTGTTGAAACAAACCTATGGAAAGGACAAGAGAAAAAACTTAATGTAGATTAAGAACGGAGCTTAGCGTTTCTTTGCTCTTAGTTTACTTAAAAATTCAGGCGTAAATCCTAAATAAGAAGCCAGCATGTATTGCGGAATACGTTGTACAAAGTCTGGAAAGGATTCCGTGAATTGTACATAACGCTCTTCACCGGATAGCTCTGAAATGTATTTAATACGCATCTGTGCCGCTCCGTACGCCCGCTGTGCAACAATGCGGAAATAACGTTCGAGTGAAGGGCTTTTTGTCAACAGTTCTTCTTGTACCTGTTTTTCCAATACGATCACTGTACTCGATTCTATCGCTTGTAAATAAAAAGGAGAAGGGATCTGCCGTTCCAAACTTTGATAGTCACTGATCCACCAGTTTTCAATGGCAAACTGAACGATGGTTTCAATGCCTTTGTCGTTGACATAATACAGGCGTAAACAACCTTTCGCTACAAAGTAATTGGCGGTGCATACTTGACCTTCCTGAAAGAGAAATTCTTTCTTGCTTGGTTTTTTTTCCGTCAGGTAACTAGCCAATACATGGATTTCTTCTTCCGTTAAGGAGACGAAACGTTGGATGTGTTGAAGAAGTGCAGTGTACATAGATCTGCCCCGAACTTAAGGAATAAATTGGCATAAAAAAACAGAGCAAGCCTGGCGCTTACTCTGTTCTTTTGAATAATCGTTAAAGAGATTAAGGTTTTGTCACGTAGGTGTCTTCTTGTACATTGCTATTGATCGTGGCCGTTAGTACAAGATCTCCATCGCTATTAAAAGATACGGTATTGACGTTCATTCCCGTACAAGTAGGTTCTACGTCCGGATTACTGCTGGCGCCAAAAGTAGTTTGCTGTGTGTTGCACCATTTCCAGATGCCGATTTGGCTAGGTGTACCGGGAACGTTGGTCTCAACACTGTAGGTGCCATAGTCTGTAAGTGTCACATATAAGTAATATCCTCCGGAACTGAATGCACTATTGACTGCGGCATCTGGGGTACCATTAACTTTTCGGCTTTTGAAAGACCAGGAGTTGACGAGGTTTTGGGTATTTTGAGAAGTAGAAACAGTTGTTGCAGGTGCTGCTGTGACAGTCACCTCATCTGAAGTTCCGGTCAATACCAAACGGAAGATAATCTGTGTTTCCGTGATTTCATCGATGTAGATTTTGCCTAAGCCATCGAGAGTCAATATGCTATCGCCAACGGTCAATGTGAAATTTCCCTTGAGTTGACTTTTATCCGCTTTGATGATAAAGTATTTTCCTTCGTCTGTAAATTCAAATGAAGTATAGTCATCAGCGCCGGCTGATACTCGTCCTGTTGCAGCAGGCGTGGTACTTACATTCCATTTTTTTTCTATTCTGTTTTGTAAAGTAGGAGAACTCGGAGCAGGTGCATCGTCGCTGCTTTTTTTACAGGCCAAAGTGAAGGCTAAAACAAATGCTAAGGTAAAAAGTGTAGTTACAAAATGTTTCATAGTTAAAATCAGTTTATTTAGATGCCTAAAGCTAACTGTATTTTAACCGCCGGAGAATACTTATTAATAATGATAAATAAGTACGAATGAGATTATTCAAAGACAAGTTTGACCATTTCTTCAATTGTACAGGCGTAAAGCAACCTTCCGCTACAAAGTAATTGGCGCTACATACTTGACCTTCCTGAAAGAGAAATTCTTTTTTATCTGTTTTTTTTGCCGCCAGGTAGCTGGTCAGTTCATGTGTTTCTTCTTTTGTTAAAGGGAGGAAACGTTGGATGTGTTGAAGTAGGGATGAATACATGAAACTAGATAAAACCTTTTACAAAAGCGAATTTGGTCAGTTGCGCTGTTCCTTTGCATTGTGTTTTTTGTAATATATTTCTGCGGTGAGTCAATACGGTATAGGGACTTATAAATAATTTTTCCGCGATTTGTTTGCTCTTATATCCATTTACGATGAGTTTCATGATTTCGGTTTCCCTTGAACTAAGTTCATTCACTTCTTGATTCTTATTGGCATCGCCTTGATGCACCGTTTGGTAAATACCGTCTTGATCTTTTTTAAGTACGGTATAATGCAAGGTATCGTCTTTTTTGTAAGCATGAATATTTGTGCAAGTCACCAGCGATCGTACAGGAAATCCTTTTTTGTCGGCTTGTATGATGTTGGTATCGATGATGAACCACTTGTATTCATTGGCAATATTTTTTAGTTTCAAAGAACAGGTAAACCGGTAATCCCGGCCTGTTTCAGGAGTAGAATGCGTCGAAAGATAAATCAGTATATCTTGCATGATGGCTCCTGTAAAAGGCGCTACCTGTTCTTCTGCAATCAGTGTGTAGATAAAATGCGCACCGGGTTCCCCCATGAATTGCTGAGGCTTATAGCCTAGCTCTGATTGAACATTGCTACTCATGTATTCATATAGACCGGTTTTATAATTGAAGATGTAGGCGATACCTCCCAGGTGTCCCAAAAGAAACTTGAACTCATCGCGCTGTATCAATTGTTCTACCGTTTGCCAGTCTTCTTCTGAATCGTAGTAGGTTTGGTCTACGACTTTTGATATGAGCTTGCGCAGTTCTGCGTGCGTGTTGATATTTTTTGACATGCTGTGTTTATTGTATAAATCTTCAGGTTAAGCACACACCCAACTGCCATCGGGATTGCGTTGTACACCGGCATAAGCTGCGCCCACCGACCAGGTACCGTCGACATTGCGATGGGCTTCTGTATGTTCGCCTCCGCAATACCATTTCCCATTGCTGCCAAGATGCGCGCCTTTATAAGCTCCGCCGCAAGCCCATGTGCCATCAGGATTTCTGTGTGCTCCATTGTGCGCACCGCCACAAACCCAAAAACCATTGGGATTTTGATGCGCGCCGGTATAAGCACCGCCGCATACCCATGTACCATCAGTATTGATGTGCGCGCCATTGTGTCCTTTGAAAACGGGTGGTCTGTTGAGATAGGTCATGGGGAAAAAAGTTTAAGGTTTCAATGGAATATAAGTAATTGCTGTGACCAATGAAAATTATTTAGTTGAATTTACTAGCCGTATCTATGATAGATGCAAAAAGTCAGATGAAAAATACAAGTAACTATTAGTGGCTGTGAACTAGACTAAATTTGAAAATGCAACCACTTATAACCAGCTCATAGTACAAAGTCTATTTTTCATATACTGTTATATGAACTCTATCTATATGCTCTTTCATATCTACATGATTCAAGGAAGGGTAATAGACCAAATCAACTAAATAAGGTAAAGAACTTTCTTCAAAATCTCCTTTGATACGACTAATTGTTTCTTCAATAACACCTGCATTCATGATAGCCATATCAATGTCACTTCCTTTTTTATAATTTCCTTTTGCTCTGCTACCAAATAGATAAACAAGATGTACAGAAGGATATTTTGAAAATATGCTCGATATTGTATTAAGGTCTCTTTCTGTCAATCCACTTTTAATCATTGAATAATTGTGTTTGATTACGGTTCAATTTTTTAAGAAAAAACTGATAAACCTCTTCTATCGCAGGAAATATTCTATTTCTGATTTCATCTTCTGATTTTTCAAACTTTTCACCACTGTAATCGTGAGAGAGCTCATTTCTAATATCTAAGCCATCAATTAAAAGTTGGGCATTTTTAATCAATCCGCTTTTATACGCTTGTCGAATAGTTTCTTTAGGAGTAGGTTTAAATTGTGCACCTTCCTCTTCTAAAAAATCCTTCAAGGTATTCCAACATAATTCCAATGTGAATTCAAATCGTTGAACTACTCCATTTCTTTCTAATTCATTCAATTCTTCTTCTTCCAAAGCTTCTTTAAGTCTATTAAAAGCTTTTTCAAAATTTTGAAATCGTTGCTTCCACCTTGTGTCTTGTCTGTCCATTAATTTGAAATTTCAATCAGTAGAACAATCTCCTTTTACTTTATTTATTGAAAATACGGAAATTATTTATGATACATAGTTAATCTGTAAGGCAATCCGAGATTAAAGAAAAGCCCTTTGCCGCAAATATATCTTGCAAACAAAGGGCTTCGTGCACCCGAAGAGATTCGAACTCCCAACCAACAGAACCGGAATCTGTCATTCTATCCAATTGAACTACGGGTGCAATGCACAAAGCTAGACAATTAATGCAGAAATGAGAAATGAGTGATGTGAGATGACAAATGAAGAGCGATCCATCTCATTTCACATCTCACATCTCACATTTCTAATCCTTTTTTCCATAAAAAGTACCCGAAAATACACCAAAATAGCCGGATTTATCCCGAAAATATCCCCATATTTGTATCCTATTTTACAATCGTTCAACTAAAAATTACTTATAAACAATGGCAAATTACTTCAATACACTTTCGCTTAGAGAGAAGTTAGATCAACTGGGCGTATGCGAATTCATGGACAGCAGCGAATTCGCTGACGGTGTGAAAGCTTTAAAAGGTAAAAAAATCGTCATCGTAGGTTGCGGTGCACAAGGCTTGAACCAAGGCTTGAACATGAGAGATTCAGGTTTGGATATTTCTTACGCGTTGAGAAAAGAAGCCATTGCTGAAAAAAGACAATCATGGAAAAATGCTTCTGATAATAAATTCACTGTAGCCACGTACGAAGAATTGATTCCTTCTGCTGACCTGGTGATTAACCTTACGCCTGATAAGCAACATACATCAGTAGTTACTGCTGTGATGCCTTTGATGAAAAAAGGTTCTACGCTTTCTTACTCTCACGGATTCAACATCGTGGAAGAAGGCATGCAAGTAAGAAAAGACATTACTGTGGTAATGGTGGCTCCTAAATCTCCGGGTTCTGAAGTAAGAGAAGAATACAAAAGAGGTTTTGGTGTTCCTACCTTGATCGCTGTGCACCCTGAAAACGATCCGGAAGGAAAAGGATGGGACATCGCGAAAGCTTACTGTGTAGGTACAGGTGGAGACAGAGCAGGTGTATTGAAGTCCTCTTTCGTTGCCGAAGTGAAATCAGATTTGATGGGTGAGCAAACGATCCTTTGTGGTTTGTTGCAAACCGGTTCTATCTTGTGCTTCGACAAAATGGTTGAAAAGGGTATCGATAAAGGTTACGCTTCTAAACTGATCCAGTATGGATGGGAAGTAATTACAGAATCTTTGAAACAAGGTGGTATCACCGCTATGATGGATCGTTTGAGCAATCCTGCAAAAATCAAAGCGTTTACGATCTCTGAAGAATTGAAAAAAATCATGCGTCCATTGTTCCGCAAGCACCAGGACGACATCATCAGCGGAGAGTTCTCCCGCATCATGATGGAAGACTGGGCTGCCGGTGACAAGAACCTATTGACATGGAGAGCAGCGACAGGTGAAACAGCCTTCGAAAAAACTCCTGCAGGTGACGTGAAAATCGCTGAGCAAGAATACTACGACAACGGTCTGTTGATGGTAGCGATGGTAAGAGCAGGGGTGGAATTAGCCTTCGAAACGATGACTGAATCAGGTATTGTGGAAGAATCCGCTTACTACGAATCGTTGCACGAAACGCCATTGATCGCTAACACGATTGCTCGTAAGAAATTGTTCGAAATGAACCGCGTTATTTCTGATACAGCAGAATACGGTTGCTACTTATTTGACCATGCGTGCAAGCCTTTATTGGCTGACTTCATGAAGAAAGTAGATACGGACATCATTGGTAAAAATTTCAATGCCGGTAAAGACAACGGCGTTGACAACGTGACCTTGATCAAAGTAAACGAAGTATTGCGTTACCACCCGATCGAAATTGTAGGAGAAGAATTGCGTGCAGCCATGACTTCTATGAAGCAGATCAGTACGGTAGTTTAACAGTCGTTAGATGTTAGATAATAGTCGTTAGTTCGCCTATAAAAGTCCCGCTCATACAGCGGGACTTTTTTTATATAGATTTAAGCCCTCAGT
Source organism: Chitinophagaceae bacterium (assembly GCA_028288405.1). Taxonomy (GTDB): domain Bacteria; phylum Bacteroidota; class Bacteroidia; order Cytophagales; family Cytophagaceae; genus JACMQM01. Next base: position 21,155 of record JAQBNS010000003.1, on the reverse strand, counting down.
ATCAGTAGTTTTTGCTCAATGATGTTTTTTCTAACGACTAACCACTAACGACTAACCACTTTTTATTATCTTTATCCGTTTCCATGAAACCTCATTATATCTACATATCGCTGCTCTTTTTTATGGCTTGCCTTATCGCACCATCGCTTGCGGTATTGACTGATCTGAAGGTCAAAGAGACGAAAGTGGCTAAACTCTTCGATATGGAAGAAGAGGATACACGCGACAGTGATTCGGAAACAGAGACAGAAAAAAATCCCGAAGAGAAATTTTTTAAAAGCATATTGGCTTCTCTGGATATTATCCTAATGGAAACGATGCCATTGGTTCATTATACTCCTTTTCATTTTCAATTACAGGATATCAGCAGAGAACAATTGACGCCACCGCCAAGGGCCTAGCGTTATTGCTTCTGAATCATTCTGTTTTTAAATTCATTTTATTTATATGTTATCAACTACTAAGAAATACAGCTTATATACGGAGTTAAAGGCTGCCATAGTGGTGTTTATCATCGCACTCCCGATTTGTTTGGGTGTTACCACAGCACAAGGTGTTCCGCCTTATTCCGGTATCGTTGCCGCCTTGATTGGCGGTATCGTTGTCACTTTATTGAGTGGCTCTAATCTGGCAGTGACAGGACCGGCCGCCGGTCTTACCGCAACCGTTGTCATGGGCATTGCTACCTTAGGGAAATTCGAATACTTTCTTACGGCATTATGTTTGGCCGGGATCATACAAATGATTTTCGCAGGCTTAAAAGTGGGAAATATTGCGCACTATTTTCCTTCCTCCGTTATTCGGGGCATGTTGTCAGCAACCGGATTAATTCTCCTCTTCAAACAACTGCCTCACGTGATAGGAGATAATAAAAACGCGGAAGGTGATTTCTTCTTCTTTCAATCGAATGGAGAAAATACCTTCAGTGAAATATACCACATGTTCAACTACATGGATATAGGCTCTGCCATCATTGGTGTAATTTCTGTGTTGATGATGTTTGTACTATTGAACAAAAGGGCGGAGAAGATTCGTAAACTGATCTTCATGCCTATTTCTTTGTTGGTCGTTATGGTATCGATTATCCTTAATCTTTGCATGAGCAAATATTTTCCTCAATGGCTGATTAAGTCTACGCATACTCTTACCGTGCCTGCATTTGAAGGGTTTGGTTCTTTGTTTCATTTTCCTGATTTCAGTATCATCCAGCATCCGGACTTGTGGTTATTGGCTCTTACCATTGCCATCATGACCAGTATGGAAGGGTTATTAAGCTTGGAAGCGATCGATAAACTGGATCCGGATAAAAATGTTTCTCCGCCCAACAGAGAACTCTTTGCTCAGGGTATAGGAAATACGCTGTGTGGACTGATAGGAGGGATTCCTATTACTACGGTGGTCTTGAGAAGTTCCAGTCATGTGAATGCCGGAGGAAGAACAAAAATTTCAATCATCGTTCATGCCTTATTGCTGCTATGTACCTTGCTTTTCATACCGAATGTTCTCAACATGATTCCTCTTTCTGCTTTAGCGGCTATCTTGTTGTATGTGGGATACAAGCTGGTCTCTATTGATGTTGTTCGTAGTATGTACAAAGCGGGATGGTCTCAGTTCTTACCTTATGTAATCACTATTGTAGTGATGATCACGACCGGTATTTTTACAGGTATCATAGCAGGTATATTAGCGGCTATCTTATTTATTTTAAAGAACAACTTGAAGATGCCATATAAGATTTCTTCTGCACCGATTGAAGGAAGAATTTACACGTTGATTACCCTGGCGGAAGATGTGACGTTTTTAAATAGGCATAAGCTTACGCAAGCACTACAGGCTTTGCCAATCGGTTCCAGAGTTATTATAGACGGTAGTTATAATAAAAACATTGACCATGATATATTAGATATCATACAAGACTTCATTCGTAAGAAAGACGTCAAACAAATTGACGTAGACTTAATCAATATTGAACATTAATCATATGAACATGAATAGTCACTTAGAATTATTAAGCGGAAATAAAAGATGGGCCTTGTCTAAGTTACAAGATGATCCTAACTATTTTAAGAAATTGCAAGCCATACAAAGACCAGAGTATCTCTGGATCGGTTGTTCGGATAGCCGTGTCCCGGCCAATGAAGTAACCAACACTGCACCGGGAGATATTTTCGTACACCGTAACATTGCCAACATGGTAGTGCATACGGATATGAATTTATTAAGTGTATTGGATTATGCTGTTACAGTATTGAAAGTAAAACATGTCATTGTTTGCGGACACTATGGTTGTGGTGGTGTAAAAGCTGCAATGGAAAGTTTATCTTTCGGATTTGTGGATAGCTGGCTAAGAAACATCAAAGATGTATACGTTAAATACTTTAAGGAACTCGAGGCGATTTCAGATAAAGAAGCTCGTGCTGATCGTTTGGTGGAACTCAATGTCATCGAACAAGTACGTAATCTTGCTAAGACAAAAATTGTACAACGTGCCTGGAGAAATGATGAATTGAAAGTGCATGGATGGGTCTATGGTTTGAACGACGGCATCATTAAAAATCTGGAGCTAGTTTTTGATGATGTAGAGAATATAGATAGTATCTATCGTTATAACAACCTGCAAGGCAACGAACAGTTGTAATAAAAAAAAACAGAGGACTATGATTTAGAATGATTGAATGAAGACTATAATTAAGGATAAAGCTTCGCTTTATTTGGATGATTGTTATAGATGAATAAAAATCATAGTCCTCATTTAATCATTTCTAATCATTTTTATTCATAGTGTACGACGTTTCGGCTTATACACACGTTTAAATTGCAAACTGGTATTTCCAAAGTTAATGAGTAGTCCTATCTCTAAGCCATATATTTCAGTATAATTGATAGCTTGTGCTAAGTGGTGATCATCAAGCTGAACTCTAGCTTTTAGTTCCACCATAATTTTACCCTCTACAAAAAAATCTACTCTTCTTCTTCCAACATGTTCTCCTTTATAGTAAATCTGCATCTCATGCTCTCTGCTGAAATTCAATCCTTGCTTCGTCATTTCAATGGCAAGGCAGCGTTGGTATATAACCTCTTGAAATCCATTTCCAAGGGTTCTATGTACTTCCATCGCGCAACCTATAATCTTAACTGTAAGTGCACTTTCAGCATACTTTTCATTAATCATTAGTCAATCATTTAAAAAATAAAAAATCTAAAACTCCAGAGAATAATAGCTTGGGCTCTGGAGTTTTATTCGCAAGAAACAAAAATCATAGTCTTCATTTAATCACTCAAAAATCATAGCAATTGATCAACCGCCGCCATTACCTTATCATAATCCGGTTCTTGTGCGATCTCTGGTACCAGCTCTGTGTAGCGAATGATGTTTTGTGCATCCACAACAAATACCGCACGCGCAGATAGGCCTTTCATGGGACCTTCTGTGATTTCTGTATTGTATTTTTGAGAAAACTCATCGTAACGGAAATCAGAAGCACTCACTACATTTTTAATACCTTCTGTTTCGCAGAACCGGCGCATGGCAAAAGGTAAATCTTTAGAAATGACTACACCTGTTACATTGGTTTTATCCGCCAGCTTCTGGTTGAATTGTCTCGTCTCTAAAGCACATACACCGGTATCCAAACTCGGAACAGCAATGATTACTTTTATTTTACTGCCTTCACTGTATAAAGAAGAATCGGACAAATCTGTTTTTACAAATTTAAAATCAGGAGCATTGCTTCCAACTGCCGGTAGATCTCCTTTGATGCTTGTTACATTCCCTTTTAAGGTAACTTGTGCCATGATTTTTATCGTTTTATAAAATTCTATTGTATTTCCTGTACTCTTTTTTTGAATTCGGTAGGATGGTAAATATTGATAAATATTTCTTTGGTACCACCGGTGCCTGTAAATTCGAGCGCACCATAGCCTAGAATACGGCCCATTATACTTTGTCTGACATTAACCGTTTCCAGTTTGCTGATGTTCATCTCAACAATCTTTCTCGATATTAAGCCTGTCTTGATGATGATCCGTTTATTGGTGACAGCAAATTGATCTGTGGCTCTTTGAATCATAGGGATGATAAACAAAGAAAAGATTGATCTCAAACTAAAAAAGATAATCCAATGGTAAGTTGTTTTATACATTACTTTTTCATCGGCAATTAAATTTTTTTCTACGTAACCCATATTCTATGATTGGTGAAGTGATCTAAAATAAGGATTTATTCTCTCTTTATCATAAAAATAAATCCCTGGATCCTTTCTTCTATAGATCCAGGGATTGTCCATAGCCATTGTCCATAGCTTGGAAAGCATTAATTCATCGACCAGATACTTGCTGTCAATACAGTAGCAAATGCTACCCAGGCGATGTAAGGAACAAATAAATAAGCGGCCAAAGGACGTATCGGTTTTACGATGAAGTAATAGGCGATAATAAAGCCTAGTAAAACAATCATTTCTACCAAGGCTAAGCCAATCAAATGTAATTTAAAGAACAACAGGCCCCATAACGCGTTCAATCCAAGTTGAACAACGAAGATCACAATAGCCAGGGTTTTATTGGGATGATGAGCTCGGAGTACATAAAATAAAGAAACAGCCATCATCGTATAGAGGATAAACCATACCGGTGCGAATACGATATTAGGCGGATTAAAAGATGGTTTGTGAAGGGCTTGATACCAACCTTCCATTCCATCCATGGTGAAAGTAGAACCTATCCAGGAAGCTGCTGCGCATAATCCAATGCATCCTACAATAAGAAGCAACAAGTTTTTTACAGAGAGTTCACTTGGGGTTGTGGTTGTCGTTGCCATAGTCGTAACATTTTGGTCTGTTCAATACCGTTCAAAACATACGCCATTCTGACAAAAAAACTTTCAAACAGTTAATCTATGCCGTGAGCAACGAATTTTGATTGGATTCTTCTTCCCAATTGAGTAAAAAAATCAACACAATGAGTTTTATAAACCCCGAATTACAACCATTTTTTACGCTTAAACCAAATGTAAATGCAGATGGACATGGTCACCATTAATAGCCATACGGCAGGATATCCCCACTTATCATTAAGCTCAGGCATGTATTTAAAATTCATCCCGTACACACCAACAATAAAAGTGAGAGGCATGAAAAAGACAGAAAGAATCGTAAGAATCTTAACGACTTCGTTGGTTTTTTGAGCGGATAAAGAGATATAGATGTTCAACAAGTTAGTGATGTCATCCTGAATCTGGTCGTAGATGGTTATGAGTTTGACATGCAAATCTTTCAAGTCTTGCAAGTAAGGATTCGTCTCATTGTTATGATGCGCCTGATTGATAATTTCAGTAGTCAATACCAGGACTTTCTTGCTGACACTGGCTTTGTGTTTAATGTAGTAGAGCTTTTGTTGGAGGTTTGGAATAGTATCGTGTAGAAATATTTTTTGTTCGTAATCATCCATGATGTCTGATAAAATCAGCCCGGGCTCTTCGTAAGAATGGAGAGAATACCAAAGGATTTGAGTAATCAGTTCTTGTGTACTCAAGTGGCATTCATGCAAACAGTATTTTTCTTTGATGTCTTTAAGAAAGGGTTGTACCTGGCGGTGTATGGTAATGATAAATTTATCAGAATAAAATACAGCGACCTTACTGGTGAGATCTTGTATGGTATGAGGATTGATGTCTTTCTTAGGAGAAAAAGTCCGTACGATAATGAAGTTGTAATTATCACCCCTTTCAAACTTAGGCAAATGACCGGCTTCCAGGCAATCTCTGACTGTATAACGATGTAAGTCATACTTGTGGGCCAGTGAAAAAAGTTCATCTACTGAAGGTTCGTATACATCTAACCAATCAAAAGGGGCACCCTCATTACGGCTAAGCAAGGTTTGAATCATATCAATTTTTAAAATGACTTTATACTAACCAATATACAAAAGATACGCCAATAAAAAAGAGGGACGAGCGAGGAGGTACGATAGACAGTATTTCGTTCCTCCTAGCTCCTCGCTCGTCCCTAAGTTGATTGGAAATTTGAGGTATGGAATTTATTTACTAGTTTGTCAAAAAAAGAGTATGCCTCACATCGCCATCATTTCAGCCAGCGTACGCACGGGAAGAGTTTCACACCGTGTGGCTCTGTATTTACAGAATTTTATCGCGGAGCAAACCATGTTCTCCACAGAGATAGTGGATTTGCATCAATACCAATTTCCTGTTTTTGATGAGAGGCTGCAGTATCAAAAAAATCCTTCTTCCCAAGTATTGGAGTTTGCAGATAAGATCATGAAAGCAGACGGTGTCATCATTGTTACTCCGGAATACAATGGTGGTTATCCTGCCAGTTTGAAAAACATCATCGATCTTTTATATAAAGAATGGCACCATAAACCATTGGCTATAGCCACCTGTTCTGACGGCCCTTTCGGCGGTACACAGGTCATTACGTCTTTGGCATTTTCTTTCTGGAAAATAGGAGCGTGGTTAGTGCCTGGGAAGTTTCAAGCATCAAAAATAAAAGAAGCCTACGATGAAAATGGAAAACCTGCAAACAAGGAAGCCTCCGATAAAGCAGCTAACGGATTTTTGAATGAGCTGATCTGGGCGATGAATTTGAGTGCTAAAAAATAATTTTCAGATTAAAAAGCAGCATTATTTTTTGCTGCTTTTTAATCGTCCAATGTTAATCAGGAGTATTGAAAATCCAAGAAAGACAATTGTTACCGAAAGACTGTTGAGTGCTACTTGCTTATAACCAAGCTTTGTTACATCCATAAAAGGATAAGGATAGAATTTTGAAAAATATCCTCTTCCTATAATATATAGACAGTATGCTAATGGATAGATCAACCACATGAAAAAAGCATTCCATGGTAATTCTTTTCTGGAAAGAAATAATACCCAATACATCAGGAATAGGAAAGGAATGATCGTATGCAATAGTTCATCCACTATGCGTTGAGTGCCTACCGGTTGCCACAAAGCGCGTAGGATGGCATTGTAAATAACACCAACAGCAACAATGTATACGGTAGTCGCTGTACCGACTGAAGGATTCGAGAAGAATCGTCCCCATGAGGTAGAAGGCATTAAAGCGACTGAAGTGGCGTATACAGCGACCAGCAGATTAGTGAGAATAGTAAAGAAGCTAAAATACCGAATGATGGTTTCAGGAAGGGGAGTAGTGTTGGTCTTTACCATTAATATAAACTGAACGGTCAAGGCAAACCATGCTAATGCGGCAATGATGACAGCTAATATTTTGGAGGAATAAGATGGTGTTATGATCATGGCTGATTTTAAAGTATAATTTGAATCAAAAGAATACTGAGCGAGGTGGAAAGCTACTTATAAAATCTATAGCAATTATGGAGAAGGATAGCCGTGATAAATACTTATTTGGCCAAAAAAAAGGCCTTTCATGAAATGAAAGGCCTTTAATAAAATTAGAAATGATTATTTGGCTATGGCTTTAGCAACAAGGTCAGCAGCGTCTTTTAATACGATGGCAGACTGTACTTTCAATCCTGATTCGTTGATGATACGAGCGCCTTCTTCTGCGTTGGTACCTTGTAAACGAACAATGATTGGAATCTTGATGTCACCGATTTTTTTGTAGGCTTCTACCACACCGTTTGCGATACGGTCGCAACGAACGATACCTCCGAATACGTTGATCAAAATCGCTTTCACGTTTGGATCTTTCAAGATGATTCGGAAACCTGCTTCTACTGTCGTTGCATTGGCTCCACCACCCACGTCCAGGAAGTTGGCAGGATCTCCACCGGACAATTTGATCACGTCCATAGTAGCCATGGCCAGACCAGCTCCGTTTACCATGCAACCTACGTTACCGTCCAGTTTAACATAGTTCAGGTTGCTTTCACCGGCTTCTACTTCCAACGGATCTTCTTCTGCTAAGTCACGGTAGGCGTACAAGTCAGGATGACGGTACAAGGCATTATCGTCAATCGATACCTTAGCATCTACGGCCAATATTTGCCCGTCTGATGTGCGAAGTAATGGATTGATCTCAAATTGAGAAGCATCCGATTCTTGGTATGCTTTGTATAATTTAGGAAGGAAGCTTACAAAATCTTTGAAAGCAGCTCCTGAAAGACCTAATTGGAAAGCGACCTTACGGGCTTGGAAAGCTTGCAGGCCAACTGCTGGATCAATCCACTCACGGAAGATTTTATCCGGTGTAGTTTCTGCAACATGTTCAATGTCCATACCACCTTCAGTACTTGCAATGATGACATCACAAGATTTTGCACGGTCCAAAAGGATAGAAAGATATAATTCTTTCGGCTCCAATTCACCTGGTGCATATACATCGGCAGCTACCAATACTTTACTTACCAATTTACCTTCGGGACCTGTTTGAATAGTCACCAGGGTATTGCCAAGCATGAGTCTGGTTTTTTCTTTTACTTCATCCAGGGTTTTGGCAATCATTACCCCGCGATTTTCAGTACCTACGAATTTCCCTTTTCCGCGGCCTCCGGCGTGAATTTGCGCTTTGATCACAAATATCTTGGTTCCGGTTTGTTCCTGCAATTTCTTAGCAGCTTCAACCGCAGCGTCAGGGGAGTCTGCCACGATGCCTTCACCGATTTTTACACCGTACTTTTTAAAAATTTCTTTGGCCTGAAATTCATGTATATTCATAAATATTCTTTTTTTTTGCTCTAATCTATACTATTTAAGCTTTATTTACAAATTGGATTTAGGTCCTCCGCAAGCCCATAAACATGGAAATCACATCAACTCCCGAAATCGTTTTAAAAGCCAGTGGACTCATAAAGTCTTATGGTGCGGTCAGTGTTCTTAAAGGTATTGACATTGAGGTAACTAAGGGAGAAATCGTTTCTATTGTCGGCGCATCAGGAGCAGGAAAAAGCACGTTGCTCCATATTCTCGGCACCCTGGATAATGCAGATGGGGGAAAAGTTTTTTTCCAGGGACAAGATTTGACGTCCATTTCAGAGAAGAATCTGGCTGAAATCCGAAACAAGCACATGGGCTTTGTGTTCCAGTTTCATAACCTGCTGCCTGAATTTACAGCGCTGGAAAATGTTTATTTACCGGGTATGATCGGTGGTAAATCCGTCAGCCTATTAGAGAAAAGAGCTAAGGAATTATTGGATTACCTCGGCGTCAGTCACCGGGCAGGAAGCAAACCAGGTACTTTATCCGGAGGGGAACAGCAACGTGTAGCGGTTGCTCGCGCGCTGATTAATCAACCGGAAATTATATTTGCAGATGAGCCGAGTGGTAACCTCGATTCTCAAAATGCAGAAGAATTGCACCGCTTATTTTTTCAACTGAGCAAAGACTTGAAACAAACCTTTGTCATTGTAACGCACAACGATAAACTGGCTTCAGGTTCTGACCGTAAAATAGAATTGAAAGATGGTTTGGTGCTTCGTGTAACAAGTCCGTCTGTCGCTTTATAATTTGATGCACATTTTTGCGCTTTAATTAAGTCTTTATCTAATTCTTAACCAATGAAAATTATATCATTCGCTATCAGCTTATTTTTATTGCTGACCACGTCTGCTGTTAGTCAGAAAATCAACCGACCTAAACTAGACAGTTTGTTCAATAGCCTGGAACAAAACAATAAAGCTATGGGAAGTCTAACGATTGTTAAGAATGACGAGGTAGTGTATGCGCGATCCATCGGCTACAGTCTCATCTCAGACAATAAAAAAAATAAAGCATCTGCACAAACGAAATACAGAGTAGGTTCTATTTCCAAGATGTTTACTGCGACCATGATTTTTCAATTGATTGATGAAAACAAGTTGACGCTGGAAACTACTTTACAGAAATACTTACCGAATATGCCCAATGCAAAACTCATTACTATAGGCAATCTATTGAACCATAGAAGTGGCTTGCATAATTTTACTTCACGTGTCGATTACGAAACCTGGTCCTTGATTCCTAAGACACAAAAAGAGATGTTGAACATCATTGCACAGGGAGGAGCAGATTTTTTGCCCGATGCTAAAACGCAGTATAGTAATTCAAACTACTATGTCTTGGGCTATTTAATTGAAAAAATAACGAAACAATCCTATGCCAAAAATTTAAAAGCGAGGATCACTTCCAAAATCGGCCTATTGAATACCGAGGCAGGTGAGAAAACGGATGTACACAAGAATGAAAGCTACTCGTATGAGTTTACCAATGGTAAGTGGATTCAGAAAACGGAAACAGATATTAGCATTACAGGAGGTGCAGGATGTGTGATTTCAACCACCAATGATTTGTGCTCTTTCATCGAAGCATTGTTTCACCTCAAACTGGTTTCGGAAAACAGTTTGACTAAGATGAAAACCGTAGTAGACGATTGCGGGATGGGGATGTTTCCTGTGGTATTAGAAAATAAGAAATGCTGGGGACATAGCGGTATGATAGATGGCTTTTCCTCTGTTGTAGTATTCTTTCCGGAAGATAGCGTAGCTATCGCTTGTTGCAGCAATGCATTGGTTTCGTCTAAAAATTATATGTTTAATGGAACGGTGCGTATTTTTTGTAATCTTGATTATATCATTCCTGATTTTAAACAGGTGACTGTTTCAAAAGAATTATTGAATGCGTACGTTGGCGTGTACAGTACAAAAACATTTCCTTTGAAAGTTACGATTACAACGGACAGTACAAGCTTAACTGCTCAAGCAACCGGGCAGGCTTCGTTTCCTTTAGAAGCGGTAACGGAAAATAAGTTTAAATCCGATCTGGCAAATCTTACCATGCATTTTAATAAAGAGAAAAAGGAATTGGTTTTATCGCAAGGTGGCGGTGTGTTTTTATTTACAAAATAAATGAGCGAGACAACGGTTGAGATCCTTCATCGCGTATGGGGCTACGATGCCTTTCGCTCCGGCCAGGAAACAGTGATCAACGCTGCGATGACGGGGAAGGACAGTCTTGTGCTCATGCCTACCGGTGGTGGTAAATCCATTTGTTACCAGGTGCCCGGTATTGCCATGGACGGCTTGTGTCTGGTCATCTCTCCATTGATCGCTTTGATGAAAGATCAAATCGATCGCCTGCAACAAAAGCACGTTCCTTCTGCTTGTCTGTTTTCCGGTATGGATCGTAGGGTGCAGGAAACGATTATGGACAGTGCGGTCAATGGCTTGTATAAATTTTTATATGTTTCTCCCGAACGCTTACGTTCCGAACGTTTTCTTGATCGTCTCAAGTATTTAAAAATATCATTGGTTGCCGTTGACGAAGCACACTGTATCTCGCAATGGGGACACGACTTCAGACCGGCTTATCAGGAAATAGGGGAGTTAAAGTATTTGTTACCTGAGGTGCCTTTCATGGCTCTTACGGCTACCGCTACGTTGCAGGTACAGCAAGACATTATCGATTGCCTGCACCTTAATGCACCACAGGTTCAGGTCAACAGTTACATCCGTGACAATTTATCTTACAGCGTTTTTAAACTGGAAGGCAAAAAAGAAAAATTAGTATCGATTATAAAAGGTGCTGCGGGAACAGGTTTAGTCTATGTACGCAGTCGCCGCAAGACGGTGGAGCTAGCCAGATTCCTCAGCACACAGGGAATAAAGGCCGGTGCTTATCATGCAGGCATGGATGCCGCACAGCGTACGCAGATGCAAAACGACTGGATGAAGGGTTATGTGCAAGTCATGGTCGCTACCAATGCCTTCGGTATGGGCATCGACAAAGGGGATGTACGTTTTGTCGTGCACGTAGATTTACCCGATGATTTAGAATCGTATTACCAGGAAGCAGGAAGGGCAGGACGTGACGGTAAAAAAGCCTATGCAGTTTTATTATATGATAATTCAGATATACTGAATTTGACGGAGCGTATAGATTCTTCTATTCCCGAAGCAGACTTGATCCGTAAAGTTTACCATTTCCTAGGCAATTATTTTCAATTGGCCGTTGGCAGTGGCAAAGACGATACCTTTCCCTTGGGTCTCGATGCCTTTGCTACCTACAGCAAGTTAAATGCTTTCGATATCGCTAAGACGTTTCGTTGGTTGGAGCGCATGGAGTACCTGCAGTTCAATGGAGCGATGTTTGAAACCTCTCGCGTACAAGTACGCGTGTCTTATCATGACTTGTACGAGTTTCAATTGAAAAATGAATTGTGTGATCCGATCATCAAATGGTTGTTGAGACAGTTTGGTGGAGAGTTGTACAACAATATGATTTTTGTTCATGAAGATAAAATTGCAACAGCTATTCACACCGGTAAATCGGAAGTGATTCGCTTGCTGCAATACATGCACAAAGCAGGCATCATTTATTATGCGCCCGCATTGGATCAACCTTCTGTTACCTATCTACAACCGCGACAAGAAACAGAAACATTATTTGTCGACGAGTTATTTTTAGAACAACGAAAGAAACTATTGCTGCAAAAAGTGCAGACGGTTATTCATTACGTTTCCAGTCAATCAAGATGCCGGTCAGCTCAGCTCGTTGAGTACTTTGGTGAACACAATGCAAATGTATGTGGCATCTGTGACCATTGCCTGGAGCATAAGAAAAAAGGTGTAGTTGTTACTGATCAGGATGTGTTGGATTGTTTGTCTGTAGAACCTTTATCCATCGATAGTTTGTTGGTTAAGCTTCCTCAATCCGGAGAACAAGAGATACTGGAATTACTGAGGATACTCGAAGATAAAGGAGCGATTGTAAGAGAAGGATTAAGTTGGAAATTGAAATAGCTTATTCTTAAGATGAATTGAATGGAAAAAAAATACCGTATCGTGGTACTCGATGCAGAGACATTGGGCCAGGTAGAAGCATTGAAGAATCTCAATACATGGGGAGAAGTTCAGGTACACATGCACACGAAACCAGAGGAAGTTGCTTCACGCATTGTACAAGCCAATATTGTAGTGACAAACAAAGTCGTACTGACGGCTTCTGATCTGACACAGGCAGCCGATCTTCAATTAATTTGTGTAGCGGCAACAGGCGTTAACAATGTTGATTCGGACGCGGCTGCCAAGCGAAATATTCCGGTGAAAAATGTAAAAGGTTATTCCACTTACGGCGTTGCGCAACAAACGATGGCGGCTATTTTATCACTCGTTCATCGTTTACCTTTTTTAGATACGTATGTAAAGAACGGTTCCTATTCCAGAGGAGGAATGTTTACCTACATACACGAAGAGATTTTCGAACTCAAAGGAAAAGTATTCGGTATCATTGGGCTGGGAGAGATAGGCCGTCAGGTGGCCGTTATAGCGAATGCCTTAGGCTGTGAAGTGATTTATTATTCTACTTCAGGAAAACATAACGATCCCGATTACAGAAGAGTAGAATGGCAAGAACTGCTGACCAGTTCGGATGTATTATCGGTGCATGCTCCTCTCAATGCACAAACAAAAGGTCTGCTGGATTATGTAGCCCTGAGTATTATGAAACCCACAGCCATTCTACATAATGCCGGTAGAGGAGGTATCGTGGTAGAAGAAGATTTGTGTCAAGCCTTGAAGGAAAATAAAATAGCTTTAGCGGCACTGGATGTTTACGCTCAAGAACCTTTACAATCGCAAAGTCCTTTATTGGATCCCATATTGAAAGACCGCTTGTTGTTAACTCCTCATACTGCTTGGGCTGCCAAAGAGTCGAGAGAACGATTGGTTTGGGGAATCATCGAGAACATTAAAGAGTGGGAGATGAAAAGGGACGAGCTAGGAGCAAGGAGCTAGGAATCTCCGTTCCTCATACCTCTATAAAAGCTCCATCCCAATCTCCTTGCAGGAATTAGGACGGAGACTCAATCGTGTTGAATTAGAATAGAAAAAATAAAAAATTGTGAAGAGATCATTCGTATATAACTCTTTTGTCGCTTTTGTATGTACAAATATAGCACGGCTTCATTAAGGCTTGTTTAAGGAAGAGTGAAGGAACGATTAAATGAAGGGGAGGAATGTTAAGAGAGAGAGCTGAGATCAGAAAACTGAAACTAAAAAGGTCCGTTTTTGTAAAAACGGACCTTTTAGTTTTATTCCTTATTCAAATCTGATTTCAGTTTTCAGAACTCAGTTTTCTAATTTTCCAATGCTACCACACCCGGCAATGGTTTGCCTTCCATGTATTCCAATAAGGCTCCTCCGCCTGTAGAGACATAAGACACATCGTCACCAAAACCCAGGTTATTGATCGCTGCAGCAGAGTCACCACCACCGATCAAAGAGAAGGCCCCTTTTTTCGTAGCGTCTTTTACGGCGTTTGCAATGGCTACTGTACCGTGAGCAAAGTTTGGAAATTCAAACACGCCCATTGGTCCGTTCCACAAAATGGTTTTAGAATTCAATACTGTTTCGCTAAATAGTTTTCGGCTTTCCGGTCCGATGTCCAATCCTTCCCATCCGTCAGGAATCATGCCGCGTCCCACTACTTGTGTTTTCGCATTGTTATTGAAGTCGTCTGCAATGACGTTATCAACTGGCAGAATCAAATTCACTCCTTTTGCTTTTGCTTTTTCAATCAAGGAAAGTGCAAGGTCTAATTTATCGTTTTCACATAATGACTTTCCAATCGAACCACCCAATGCTTTAGCAAAAGTATAAGACATTCCACCACCGATGATCAGGTTGTCTACTCTGTCAATCAAGTTTTCAATGACCATGATTTTATCAGAGATTTTAGAACCTCCCATAACAGCAGTTACTGGTTTTTCGCCACCGTTCAATAATTTCAAGGCATTGTCGATTTCTGCTTGCATCACATAACCACAGAATTTATCTTTGAAGAATTTGGCGATGATGGCTGTAGAAGCATGTGCTCTGTGGGCTGTACCGAAGGCATCGTTTACATATACATCTCCAAGCTTTGCTAATTTGCCGGCAAAAGCTTCGTCTCCTTTTTCTTCTTCTTTATAAAAACGTAGGTTCTCCAATAGAAGGATATCACCTGGCTTTAATTTAGCGGCTTCTGCTTCGGCAACAGATCCGATACAGTCTGAAGCGAAAGCTATTTTTTTACCGAACAGTTTTTCAAGAGAAGGAATGACATGCTTTAAAGAGAATTTATCTTCCGGTCCACCTTTAGGTCTTCCCAGGTGTGACATCAGAATCACAGATCCTCCGTCTTTCAATATTTTAGATACCGTTGGAAGCACAGCTTTCAGACGGGTCTCATCGGTCACTTCGAATTTATCATTCAACGGCACGTTGAAATCTACACGAACAAGGGCTTTTTTGCCAGAAAAATTGAATTGATCAATAGTCTTCATACAAACGTTTTTAATAGCGTTAAGTCCTAAAGTTAAAGACTACTGAGCATAAAAAAAAACAGTCCGTCAACGAGATGTTAACGGACTGTTTTATAGAGTATTGTAGGCTACTCAGCGTGTAGCCAAGCCTTTTTAGCTTGTAGTTCGTCTTTAGATTCCACATTGTCAGGATCGGCAACGCAACAATCTACCGGACATACAGCAGCACATTGAGGTTCTTCATGAAAACCGGTGCACTCTGTACACTTGTTAGGAACGATATAATAAAATTCATTAGAAACAGGTTCCTGTGATGTTCTTGCATCCATGGTGCTTCCATCTTCCAAAGGTACTTCAGTCAATGCAGTTCCTCCTGCATAGTTCCATTCTATACCTCCTTCGTATATAGCTGTATTCGGACACTCTGGTTCGCAGGCTCCGCAGTTGATACACTCGTCGGTAATTATTATCGCCATAGTCTTTCTTTATTTTAAATGCTATTGATAAACTAGAATGCAAAATTAGCCACAAAATGGTAGCTAAACAAACATTTTCATCATCAAAACAGAATTAGCCCGGATATTGTTCTCTGTATGATGTAATATTGCACTATGAATAATTGGATCATAGCTCTAGGTGAAAAGTTGGCCAAATTGGATGAAGGCCAATTAAATGAATGGACGGCGGGTATTTACGCCAATAATCCATGGTTTACTCCGGAAAATATAAAATTAGCTTTTGATGGTTGGGTGAAAATGCTGCAACCTGAAGCGGTAAAAGAATGGCTTAGCCATTATTCTGTTTCGGTACCTCCCATTCCTAAAACAGTAGGTCTTGTGATGGCTGGTAATATTCCTTTCGCAGGTTTTCATGATGTATTGTGTGTATTGGCTGCGGGACATAAAGTAAAAGCTAAAAGAAGTTCTCAGGATCGATTACTTCCTGAATATATGTTATCGCTTATTCAATCGATCAATCCGGAGGTGGCCAGTCGGGTAGAGTGGGTAGAGAAAATAGAAAATGTAGATGCGGTGATTGCGACAGGCAGTGGCAATACATCAAGGTATTTCCATTATTATTTTGCCAAATGGCCTCATATCATTCGTAAGAACAGAACGTCGGTAGCTGTCCTGTCAGGCAATGAAACGGATGAGGAATTGCGTGAATTGGGTAAAGATGTATTCACTTATTTTGGATTGGGCTGTCGTAATGTGTCAAAAGTTTTTATACCGGAAGGTGGTTCTCCCGAACCTGTTCTTCGTGTGTTTGAAGAATTTGAAAAAGTAAAAACACACAATAAGTTTGCTAACAATTACGATTACAATCGTTCTGTCTATTACTTAAATCACATTCCTTTTTTTGATAACCTGGTATTGATACTAAAGGAAGACGAACACCTGGCATCTCCGATCGGGGTGTTGTATTATGAGTTCTATAAAAACATCAACCAATTGCAATTGAAATTGGAAGCAGAACGGGAAAATATACAATGCATTGTTTCCAGGCCAGAGTTGATCGACGGTGCAGTTCCATTTGGACAAGCACAAAGTCCTTCAATTTCAGATTATGCTGACGGTGTAGATACGATGGAATTTTTATTGAATCTCTAGTCTGCTCTTACCGCAGTACTTGTAACCATCCTTTATAATGTTTCCCGTCGGGTAACGAGAGCTCATAGTAATAAATGCCATCCGACATCTCTTTGGCTTCCCAGGAGTTGTTGTAGTTGGTGTCGTAGTAAACCCGATCGTTCCAGCTATTATAGATAGAAAGGGTAGAATGCAAAGGCAAAGCCATGATTTCAAAGTAATCGTTCTGTCCATCACTGTTTGGTGTGATCAGATTAGGAATGAAGAATCCTACTTTGATGTGCACCGTCAATTCTACCTTACACTGATTCGTATCCTGTAAGAAAACTTTATAATAACCCTTGTCTAATCCTGTAAGCGAAATTAAAGTATCTGTTAAAGGAATATATCCGGATGTCGTATCTAAAGAATATTGGTAAGGGGAAGTACCGCCTGTAATATTATAAACTACGGCAATACCGGTAGATGCTTTGTTATAGGTATCTGTATAAAGTACAGAGGCTGTAATTGGCGCCGGCTGTGGTACATAGACATACGAACTATCATTTATTGTGTCGTAATTAAAAGAGGTGTAATCGTACAGGAAATAATCATTGATGGTGTAAGCGCATTCTTGATCTTCTATTATAAAATAATGGCTACCGGAACTTAGATCTGTAAATACTTTTGAAGAACCTCTGTCATCTCCGTTCATATAAAACGTAAATGGAAATACTCCACCCAATAAGGAGTCAATAACTATGGCTCCGTTATCACCACCGTTACAAGTTGGAGGTATGATTCTGAAATAAGGGATCGGGCCTGGCTTTTGAACGACAGGAACGGCATACCCATAGGTACACAGGTTCGCGTCCTGTACAAAGACATTGAATGTATCCGGTGCTAAACCACTATAGACAGTTTGCGCGCTATAGGTTAATCCGCTATCGATACTATACAGGTAGGTTGGTGTTCCGCCAGTTACAGGACCGAAAGTCAATGATCCGTTATTGTTGGTACAAATAGCCTGTGTAGTAGAAACACTATAGGCGATAGGTGCAGGTTCGAAAATAGTAAAGCTATGATAGAATGTACAGCCGTTGGCATCAACGATCGTCATGGTATAATTACCACCGGTTAAAGTATCGAAGCTTGGTATAGGAGAACTAATTCCGTTTAAGGTATAAGTATAAGGTGATACTCCTCCATTCACATTGCTAAGAACGATACTGCCTTCATTGCTTCCCGGACAACGTACAGGCGTTTTTGTATCTATGATCGAAGCAGTGTCTACACTGCTCGGTTGTGTAATCGTATAACTTCCATTAAAGCTGCAACCACTGGCATCACTGATATCAACAGTGTAGTTACCGGCTGTAAGTCCTGATATAGCGGCTGTAGTAGCACCTGTATTCCAAAGAATATTCAATGGCGGAAGAACGGTTCCTGCAATGGTAAGAGTAATCGAACCGCTGGAAGCACTTCCACAACTTAAGTTAATAATAGTAGGAGTAACCGTAAAGGCAGCAGGATTGCTTATTGCAAAATTTAACACATTGGTACAGGCATTTGCATCTGTAATGGTTACAGAATAAGCGCTTGCCGCTAATGCGGAAATGTTTTGTGTGGTAGCTCCATTGCTCCATAAAAAGCTGTATGCAGGCGTACCTCCTGAAACAGCAGTCAGATCGATGGCTCCATCACTTGTTGCACAATTGCTTGTATTGGTTACAGACGATACCACTGAAATTGGAGCCGGTTCTGTAATGGAATAGTTCGCATTAAATGTACATCCTCCGGCATCTGTAATGGACACTATATAGGTTCCTGCAGATAGGGTAGTTATATTTTGAGTCGTAGCTCCATTATTCCATAGAATCGTAAATGGAGCAGTTCCCCCTGTAATAGCAAGATTGATGGCTCCGGTTGTAGCTCCATTACACAACACTTGTGTAAGAGTAGGTGTTACAGTAAATGGTGTGGGATCAGAAACGGCATAGTTGAAAATTTGGGAGCACCCGTTCGCATCTGTGATGGTTAACGTATAGTTACCGGCAATCAATGCACTTATATTTTGAGTCGTAGCACCATTGTTCCATGCGAAGTTATAAGGCGAGGTTCCTCCGCTGATTGTATTAATGGTTATTGTACCGTCATTTCCTCCACATGTTGTAGGATTGGTAACAGAAGCTATAGCAGCAATGGCTGCCGGTTCATTGATAGTAAAGTTAAAGGATTGAGGACAACCGTTTGCATCTGTAATGACTACAGAATAGTTTCCTGCAGACAAAGCCGTTACATTTTGAGTACTTGCTCCGGTGTTCCATAAAAATGTATAAGGAGATATTCCTCCTGATACAGTAAGTATATCTATTGATCCATTCGAGCCTGCGTTGCAGGTCACATCTGTTGTTGCAGAGGTAATGCTAATGGCAAGCGGTTCCGTTACCGTATAATTTCCTGTAAAACTACAACCACCGGCATCGGTAATAGTAACAGAATAGTTACCTGCTATAAGGCCATTTACATTTTGCGTTATTGCTCCGTTACTCCAAAGTATAGTAAAGGGTGTGGCTCCCCCCACAATGGTCAGGGTGATTGCACCGTTCGAACTGCCGTTGCAGGTTACATTCGTAATTACATCTGTAACAGTGTAAGGCACTGGATCTGATACCGTGAAATTAAATACCGAGGCAGGACAACCATTTGCATCTGTCACGGTTACAGAATATGCACCCGCGATAAGTCCTGAAAGATTTTGAGTCGTTGCGCCATTGCTCCAAAGGAAAGTGTATGGAGCAGTGCCACCGGTTACCGTCAGTAAATCAATGGCTCCGTCGCTTCCTCCACATGTTGTTACATCGCTTACATTAGATGTAATACTTATAGCGCTTGGTTCGTTGACGGTATAAGTACCATTATAACTGCAATTTGTCGCATCTGTAATTGTCACGGTGTAAGATCCTCCACTAAGTCCTGAAAGGTTCTGAGTCGTGGCTCCGGTGTTCCAAAGGATATTGAATGGAGCGGTACCTCCTGTGATTGTATGCGTAATAGATCCATTATTCGCTCCATTACAAGTCAGGTCGACAATTACTGCACTCACGGTAAATGTTACAGGATCACTAATCGAGAAATTGTAAATCGCAGTACAACCGTTATTGTCGGTAATGGTAAGTGTATAATTACCCGATGATAATCCGGAAAGATTTTGTGTTGTAGCACCATTGTTCCATAAGAAGGTATAACCTGGCGTACCACCTGCAACGGTATTAATCGTAATCGTCCCATCACTGCCTCCGCAGGTAGTAACATCAGAAGTGCTGGAAGTAATGCTTATGGCACTAGGTTCATTGATGGTATAGTTGCCATTAAAAGTACAGTTGCTTACATCAGTAATAGTAACAGTATAGGCTCCGGCTGATAATCCGGATAAGTTTTGCGTAGTAGCTCCCGTATTCCATAAGATACTGAAAGGTGCTGTACCTCCGGTAATCGTATGTGTAATCGAACCATTATTCGCTCCGTTACAGGTAATGTCAGCAACAATTGCATTTACAGTAAATGGGGTAGGGTCACTGATAGAGAAATTAAGAATTTGAGGACAAGCGTTGGCGTCTGTAATAGTTACGGAATAAGCACCGGCAGCAAGGCCTGAAATATTTTGAGTCGTAGCTCCATTGTTCCATAAGAAGGTATAAGTTGGAGTACCTCCTGAAATACTAGTTAAAGTAATTGTTCCATCGCTTCCGCCACAGGTTGTTGAATTGGTGATGGCAGAAGTAACAACAATCGGTGCAGGTTCTGTTACCGTAAAATTGAACAGTTGAGGACAGCCAATGGCGTCAGTGATTGTTACCGAATAAGCACCGGCAGCTAATCCTGAAATATTTTGTGTACTGGCTCCATTACTCCATAAGAATGTATAACCAGGAGTAGCGCCTGAAACCGTATTCAATGTAATGGTGCCGTTACTTCCACCGTTGCATGTGGTGTTGGTAATCGTAGATGTAATGACTATTGGAGTTGGTTGTGTGATATTAAAATTAAACAATTGATTACAGCCATTGGCATCAGTAATGGTTACTGAAAAAGCGCCTGCTCCTAATGCGGTTACATTTTGTGTCGTTGCGCCTGTATTCCAAAGAAATGTATACGGAGCAGTACCTCCGGAAATAGTGTTGAGGGTAATAGTACCGTCGCTACCACTATTACAAGACACAGGCGTTACGGTAGATGTGATAGTGATGGGAGCAGGTTCTGAAATGTTGAAATTCAGTACTTGAATACAGCTGTTGGCATCTGTAATGGTGACAGAATACGCACCAGCAACAAGTCCGGAAACATTTTGAGTCGTAGCGCCATTGCTCCA
>JAQBNS010000162.1 GCA_028288405.1 Chitinophagaceae bacterium | reverse complement strand
GGTAAAATAATTATTGCGACGCAATACTACTTTCTTATTGTTTTCAAAAATATTTTGGTTACTCACCGTCCATTCGTCTTTCAAAGGATAGACGTTGTATTTCCAGGCTTCCGCATCAAATGCGTCCGCCAGTTCTTTCAGTTTGTCCGGGTATTGAGCAGACAGATCATTGATTTCATTAAAGTCTTCTTTAATATGGTACAAGTACCAACGCTCTTCACTTTTAGGAATTCGTTTGGCACGATCATGCGGGAAAGAAGCTTTCCAACCGTCTTTGTAAATGGAATACGCACCAGTCATTTCATTGTATTGGATGGTATGACGCTCCGGTAGATTCTTATTCTGTGTTTCAATCGTATAGGCCAGACTCGTTCCTTCAATCGGTTCTTGTGCATAACCATTGATCACTGTAGGTACTCTCACTCCTGTCAATTCAACAGTGGTTGGGAGAATATCGTTGATGTAAGAATACTGATTGCGAACGCCTCCTTTATCTTTGATTTTTTTAGGATAAAAAAGAATCAATGGATCGTGTGTACCACCTTCATAGTTTCCATAGCTCTTATAAAAACGGAACGGTGTATTAGTAGCTGCTGCCCATCCGTCAGGATACAAAGCGGATGAAGCTTCAGTACCCAGCTTATCTAGATTTTTAACTTCTTCCGCTAACGACTTCTCGCGTGCATCGTTCGGATTGAGGGTAATGAATTTTCCGAATTCCTTGGCACCGCCTTCTGCCCCGTTGTCACCTATCATCACCGCAATTAACGTATTATCCAACTGTCCGATGCTTTCAATAAACTGAACAATACGGCCAATCTCGTAATCGGTTTGAGAAAGGAAACCGGCATACACTTCCATGTGACGCAGGTATACTTTTTTCTCGTCTGCTGATAATTGATCCCAGGCTTTTTGTCCAATGTTAGCCGGTGGCAGTTTGGTTCCTGCAGGAACAAGACCTTGAGCAATTTGATTCTTCAATACTGTTTCTTTGTATTGATCCCAACCACCATCAAACTTGCCTTTGTATTTGTCGATCCATTGTTGAGAAACCTGATGAGGGGCATGAGCCGCACCGGGAGCATAATACAAGAAGAACGGTTTATCAGGAGCGGCTGCCTTTTGATTAGAAATAAATTCAATGGCCTGGTTGGACAGCAACTCATTCACATGACGGCCTTGCGGGTCTTCCGGTTCGCGTTGCGTATCGCGGTAAAGTGTCGGATACCATTGATCGGTAGCTGCGCCTTCAGGAGGGAAACCATAGTAATGATCAAATCCCCGTCCCGTAGGCCAACGGTTGAAAGGCCCGGCTTGCGTAGCATCGGAAGGATGTGTAAGATGGTATTTGCCTACAGCAAAGGTGTTGTAACCATTCTCACGCAATAT
This sequence comes from Chitinophagaceae bacterium, assembly GCA_028288405.1. Lineage (GTDB taxonomy): Bacteria > Bacteroidota > Bacteroidia > Cytophagales > Cytophagaceae > JACMQM01. The sequence goes on along the minus strand of JAQBNS010000162.1, from coordinate 7,809 downwards.
TTCAGCCGCAGTCGCTTTTTCAAAAGGAAGGTAACCATCATATCCGGGCGTATCATAAGAGGTACTCGCGAAAAATCCGAAATGGACGGAATGTGTATTGCGTCCCGTAAGCAAAGCGGCTCTCGTAGGAGCGCAGTAAGCAGCGGTATGAAAATTAGTGTAACGCAGTCCTTCCTTCGCCAATCGGTCGATGGTAGGTGTTTCGATCAAACCGCCAAAAGCAGTAGAAGCACCATAACCCACATCGTCGATCAATATCCATATCACGTTGGGTGCATCTTGCGGTGCTTTGGGTTGTGTATGAGGTCGCGACTCTTTGGTATCGGCTAAGGTCTTACCTATTTTACCCTGAAAGGGAGGCGTGGGACTGTGTTGCGCAAAAGTCAGTGTACTTGCGCTAAGCACTAACCCTGCACTAAACAAAGAAAGAATGCTATTTCTTTTCATTATGTTAATCAATAGTTTAATAATAAATAAATACTAATACTACTTATCCTATAGAATTAATAGTAATTTACAAATTGAATATTATAATTTGACCAACAAAATAAGTATCAATATTTTCGGGTTGCGTATAGCAAGCTTGACAGGAAAAGCGGATCGGTATTTTTACTATCAATATTTCTCATTTATCTTCCAACCTATTTGGTATCTGTTATGAAGTTTTTATTTCTAATTTTTATTTCAGCGCTTTGTCACATTGTATTTTCTTCTGCTGTACTTGCGCAAGGCTGGACAGAGCTGGGCAACGGATTGGTTTCTCAAGAAAGTACCATCACAGCCTTGGCTACAGATCCTGCAGGAAATGTATATGCTTCCGGATATTTCGGTGGCAATGAAACACAGGCCTACGTTTCTTATGTCGCGCAATGGATTGGAAATGATTGGTCAGTGATCGGAAACTGGTATCCTAACCATTATATCAGAGTACTTGCCACTGATAAAGATGGAAACCTGTATGCTGCCGGTGATTTTACAGATGGCACTACCGGTTCTTGCTATGTTGCTAAATGGGATGGCCATAACTGGACTAAGTTAACAGGAGGAAGTACAATAGGTCCACTCATTCAAGCCTTGGCAATAGCAGATGACGGGACCATATATGCCGGCGGTGTACTGTTTGATGAAGCACACAGTTATTATGTTGCCAAATGGGACGGAACAAGTTGGACAAGGCTCATGGATCCTTCGTTTTATGGCATCGTTCAGGCTTTGGCAGTGGATCATTCAGGTAAACTGTATGCCGGTGGCAATATTCTTTTACAGAACAACAACTATCTCGCGCATTGGAACGGAAGTAACTGGTTACCGGTAGACATCCATGTTAAAATGTTAGGTACAGTTGGTTATTACCTGAACGGTGATATTCAAGCCCTGGACTTCGACGAAGAAAATAACTTGTATGCAGCGGGTTCCTTTGAAAATGATACTGTAGGTTTTAATGGCACGTCCTATGTCGCTAAGTGGGACGGCATCACCTGGAGTGAAGTAGGACAAGGAGAGCATGCATTAAACACTCATGGCTCTATCTCCACTATAGCAGTGGCACCATCAGGAAATATTTATGCGGCAGGAACATTCATGAACCAAACGCCTTATTATGACGGTACATTTATTCATTTAAGCGGATCATATTACGTCGCACAATGGAATGGCACACAATGGTCTGAGTTAGCGACAAACAATGATTCTCTAAGAGCCAACGGTTCTATCACGGACCTGGTGTTGGATCAAAACGAAAACGTATATGTATCGGGTAATTTTAAAAATAATTCAGAGAATCTCAAAGTCGCCAAATGGAGTGCATCACCTCTTAACACCAGTATTCCTCATGCTTCAGATACTCCTGAATTGACCTCCTACCCTAATCCCGCGCATGACCAGATTCAACTATCCATTCAGGAGAACGGAACGCTTCAGTTGTATCATTTCAGCGGACAATATATACTGACTAAAGAAGTCACTGTTCCCAATACACAACTGGACCTTTCTGCATTACCATCGGGTATTTATACCTTGTTGTTTAACGGACAACATTCTTCATCATCGCTGCAGGTGATTAAGGAATAAACTCCAGTCTAGTTCTCTTAATGAGCAACGCGGTTGCCTCTACAAATGTTGCATCCAGGGTATCATTGGAGCTTGTATAGTACTTTTTTAAATCATATGACGCCCTCTTGTCACCGCTTTTACTGAAAATATATTCCTACCTAAAAAGAGAAAAAACATTCCCTGAAAAGGAAAAAAGAGGTTGTATAAATGTGTTCAAACTCTGTTTGTTGCAAAAGATACAAATTCATTTAAATTTGAAAATGAGACTTTTACCTGCTACTCTATCCTCCTTGTAGCATCTATTTTATTTATCTTTTTAAACAAACTTTTTATGGATTTCAAAGATCAAATTAAGCTTTTAGGTGATCGTGTGATTAAACTCAAAGATCAGGTCAACACAGAAGAAGCAACGAAGAATGCTTTTATCATGCCATTCATTAAGGAACTGGGCTATGATGTTTTCAATCCCAATGAAGTAACACCTGAGCTGGTAGCAGACATCGGTATGAAACAAGGGGAAAAGATCGATTACGCGATCATGCAAAATGGTGAACCCATTATCCTGATTGAATGCAAACACCATGCTGCTCCTCTCAATGTCAGCAATGCTTCGCAACTCTTTCGCTATTTCCATACTACCAAGGCGAAGTTTTCCATCCTGACAAATGGAATAGAATATCGCTTCTATACGGATTTGGTTGAACCGAATAAGATGGATGAAAAACCATTCTTCACATTCAATATCACTGACATTAAAGAAAATCAAATAGAGGAACTAAAAAAGTTTCACAAAGCTTATTACGACTTTGACAATATTGTTAACACGGCCAGTGAATTAAAATACACCAACGAACTGAAAATACTGATCCATGCAGAGTTTGCTAATCCTACTCCGGAACTTGTCAAGCATTTTGCAAAACAGGTTTATCCCAACATGATTACGGCAAAAGTATTGGATCAATTTACAAATCTGACTAGAAAATCACTTCAGCAATACATCAGTGACATCATTACAGATCGTTTGAAGTCGGCCTTGTCAAAAGAAACAGAAGCATCCAAAGGGCATGATATTCAACCATCAGAAACAGACGACAAACACGATCCTGCAAAGATGATAACAACCACAGGAGAAGAACTGGAAGCCTATCTGATTGTCAAAACTATTTTGAGACAAAAGATAAATGCCAGCCGTGTTACGTATAGAGATGCACAAACTTATTTTTCTATTTTCTTAGACGATAACAATAGAAAACCAATTTGCCGTTTATACCTGAATAGTGGCAAAAAATACTTAAGTACATTTGATGAAGCGAAAAAAGAAGTCAAACACGATCTCGTTGACCTGGATGATATCTTCAAATATTCAGAGTTACTCGTAAAAGCAGTTGAACATTACGATAACGCTAAAGTGCCCGCATAATCATAGGAATTGAAGCCTCTTGTAAAATTACAAGAGGCTTTTTTATGAGATTCCAATAGCTGATTTCTAACTCATCTTACAATTTATGATAAAGAAGACAATTTACTTCAGCCATCCTGTTCATCTCAGTCTGCGCAATGAACAAATGGTACTTGATTATCCCAAAGAAACAGAAAAAGAACAGCGGACTCTCCCACTGGAAGACATCGGTCTTATTGTGTTCGACAATGGTCAGATCACTTATTCGCAAGGTATCATTAGCGCTTTGATTGAACGCAATGCAGCCGTATTATGGTGCGATCAAAAACACATGCCCACAGGCTTAATGGTAAACATCGAAGGCAGTTCTACTTTTACGGAAGCCTTAAGAACTCAACTCAGCGCCAGCGAACCGTTGAAAAAACAATTGTGGAAACAAACCATACAACAGAAGATTCGCAACCAGGCAGCTGTAGTAGAACTATTGGGCTATGATGGAGAAGCGTTAAGAAGAATGTCCGAAAAAGTCGGTAGCGGAGATCCTGAAAATATGGAAGGAAGAGCAGCTTCCCGCTACTGGGACATGGTACTTCGACCTTATGGTGTAACAAGAGGAAGAGAAGAAGGAATGCCCAATGCTTATTTCAATTATGCTTATGCGATACTCAGAGCCGTCACAGCACGCAGCCTGGTAGCCAGTGGCTTCTTACCAGCTATGGGAATACATCATACCAACAAATACAATTCCTTTTGCCTGGCCGATGACATCATGGAGCCTTACCGTCCAATCGCCGATTGGTGGGCTCTGCAATGGATCAATCGGATTGAACGCGGATGCCTGCCTCCTGCTTTGCGAACAGCAGATAAAGCGCACTTATTAGAAATTCCGGTATTGGATGTTACGATTGAAGGTAAACAAAGTCCGCTGATGAACGGTATGCAACGTACTACTGCCGGATTGATGGCTTGCTTTGAAGGCGTGCAGCGGAAGATCCCTTACCCTGAACTGGCATGATATGTCTTTCGAACGCTTAAACCAATACCGTATCATGTGGGTATTTGTCTACTTCGATTTGCCAACCGAGACTAAAAAAGATCGGAAGGCTTATGCTACCTTTCGCAAAGGATTGTTGAAAGATGGATTTACCATGATTCAATACAGCATTTATTCTCGTCATTGCAGCAGCCGTGAGAATGCAGATGTTCACAAAAAACGTGTAAAAATACTCCTGCCTGAAAAAGGCGAAGTCATTATTTTTGAGATTACCGATGCTCAGTTTGGCCGAATGGAGTTTTTCCGAGGACCAGATGAACGCGAGCGACCTTCTACTCCCCAGCAATTGGAACTGTTTTAATGAAATAGGAAGAATTAAGATATTAGATATTATTTGAGATGATTTTTTGAAGGCAGACTACAAATTCTTGGGCGTGTCCCTTCGGGCCGGGCTATCCGCTGCAAGTCCTCGCTCGAATAGTTCTTATCCATTAACTGACATATTACCTCGCTGCGGGCTTTCCGCTCCTATCCCTCACGCAACTTATTATTCACATGACTCAGGTTAAAAACAAAAAAGCCGCTCAAAGGCGGCTTCTTGCTAAAGAGATTCGTTCAGATTTTTTATCCTAAAGTTGCGTGTAAAATATTGATAGATAGACAGTCATACCGAGGTATGTTGTTACGAATCTCAATATTTCAAAGAATGAAAGCAAATCACAACATATTGGAGGTAAGCCTAGAAGACAAAGCGTTGTTACGAATCTCAATATTTCAAAGAATGAAAGCAAATCACAACCTTGTTTATAATAAGTGATTTGCTTTCATTCTTTGCCGACAGGGATTAATTGGGTATAAACTACCGTCGTAGGAAAACACTATTACTAGGCAAATGCTATAGGACATTAAGCAGCGATATCCAAATACTTGTTTTCATTCTCCCACATGAACAATTTTCCCCAAATGATTGATACGTACTTTTACAATCTTCTCAAAATAGCCCAAACTTTTTATGCTTTTGAAGGCAATATTCGATAACTCTTTTCTATCATCAACTTTTGTTTCCAAATGATGTCTGAAAACATAATCTCTTACAGACGAATTACCATAAGTTACTTTGGAAATTTTTTGTAATCTAAATAATTGTTTACTGATTTCTTTTGCATTTTTAGGGTCTAGTACATCAATTTCATTTGGATCAAATTCTGAATTGGGAAAAATGAAGTATTCATTTTGTTTCATTGAAAATAAAAACTGCCATCCATTCTTGTGATTTTTATTTATGATGGGTAATTCTGAATTAACTCTAATAACAGCTTCATAAAAAGATATTACCTCATCTTGCAAATTCCCTTCTGCATCTCTGTATATAGCAACATGATGGTTATTTCCAGTACTAACAAAATCTACAGCTTGCTCCTTCCCTTCTTTATTTAAAATTAAATTACCTAAATGATCTTTTTTAGAGTGCAAAGCTTCCGCATTTTTCACCCCTGATATCGTAACTTTTTTAATGGCAATCCCCTTTTGCTCGTTTAGCCAAATCGGATTTTTATCTAAATCAACAAAAGCTTTCTTCGGGTCATTGTTATAATCTTTTAATCGATTTTCTAAAACTCTTTTTGTTCCTAAATCTATAATTTTGTCTAGCTTTAAATCAGGAGTAATATCCTTTCTGATAGTGAAGTCTTCTTCAAAAGCTTGGACCTTTATCTTTTCAGGAAACTTAATAGTCTGGGCTTGGTCTAAGTAAATAGGATTTTTATCTAAGGAGTTTTTGCTCGTAAATGCTTTTTTAGGATCGTTATCAAATTTGGCTAAACGCTGTAACAAGAGTTCCTTGAATACAGAATTACAAACTGTACTCGCTTTTTCTACAGTCATTTTTCCATCAATTTTTTCTTCTGTTACTTTTATAGTTTTTATTTTACCATATACAGTCTCTTTGTGCAATTGTCCACGAGGTGTTAGTGTAATTTGCTCTTTGTAATTATCTTTCCCCTTAAGTTTTATCTTGTTTCTATTCTTGGTTACAACTTTGTTTTTCGCCTTAAATGAAATCAATACATTTTCTAAATGCTCTCTTGCTTGGCTTCTGAAATTAGTAAGTGGTGATTTAAAAACTCTTTTGTAACCATCTTCGGAGAATACTTTTTCTAAATATTTGCTCTCTATACCATAAATTTCTTTACCTTTTGCAGTATTCTCGTTTTTAGAATTTAAGCTATTTAAATACTGAATATAAGCAGACCTTGTAAATGCCACTGTAAGGGCATCCATAGCATGATGTCTGTGATCGTTACGTTTACTCCAGTCTGTTATTCGTTCTTTAGTACTGCCATCTTTTTTCTCTACCAGCTCTGTTAATCCAAGAACTTTGTATTTTTCAAAATTCAATTCCTGCATCACATTTACTAAACCCCAATCTTCACGCAGGCGATCGGTCACACTTCCTGTTGTTGGAGTTACTATTCTGAAAACTTCTTGTAATAATTGCTTTGCTTTCTTTGCTATGTATTGCGTATCTCTCAAATCTCTGTCAATAAATCCATCAGGGATTTTATCTCCAGTCATCAATAGCTTGTTATATTTTGCCCTTGAAATTTTGTTGTCTTTAAATAATTTCTCAACAACGGATTTGTAACTTTCTAGTTCTGAATGATATTCTTTTGATATAAAATCAAATGCTGTTGAATTAGATTTTTTGATATTTACATCTCTTTTTTCTATGGTTTTGTTAGAAAAACTATCATCAAAAAGTTTCGATTGAGGAATGATATGTTCTATATCAAAACTTTTTGAAAATAATTGTTCCTTTGGAATGTAAGCCTCTGAATACAGTGTTTTGTAGCCGTTAGTTGAAAGTTCTTCGTAAAGTTTGTATCGTATAATATCATTACGAGTTGGATTTTTGATATAAAAAGGGGACTCGGTAAGTGTTTTCCTGAATCGTTCATGATCCAATTTCGCACCCAATATATTCGCCGACATTTCTTCTCGTTCTTTTGCGCTTTTCTTTAATTCGCGAGCTAATTCAATTCGTACTTCATCGGGTTTACCAAACTCAGGATCTTTAATTATTGAATTGACTACATGAATCATTTGATTTAAAATCTTTTCGACTACAGGATTTCGAAGGCTATTCTTGGGTAATATTTCAATTTTATCTTTTAATATTCTGGCATCATTTTCTTCTTTGGTGAGTGAACTAGAATGGTTGTAACCAGACAGGGCGCATGCTTCACTATATTTATTACCAGCTTTTAAGAATGGAAAGATCTTTCTTATTGATCTAGCACTTAAACTACCATGATCAGGTTGTAAAGATACATTAGCTAATATTTTTGCAAATTCCTCAGAGAAC
>JAQBNS010000142.1 GCA_028288405.1 Chitinophagaceae bacterium | reverse complement strand
TTCTAAATAACTGAATTTGCTCTTTTAACCAATCCGTTTGAATAGGATCCAGACCCGAAAACGGTTCGTCTAAAATAATCAAAGAAGGATCGTGCAATACAGCCGTCAAAAATTGAATCCTCTGTTGATTGCCTTTTGACAAGTCTCCTGCTTTAGAAGCACTGTATTGTTCCATTTTCAATTGTTGCAGCAAATGAATGGCTTTCGTTTTTGCATCAGCCGCTGTCATCCCCTTTAATCCACCGAAGTGTATCAATTGATCCAACACGCGCATTTGTGGATACAAGCCTCTCTCTTCAGGCAAATAACCCCAGGTATTGGCGGACGAAATACTAAATTTATTCCCATCTAAAAATACTTCTCCTTCATCCGCATCGATGATGCCGGAAACAATCCGCAATAACGTAGATTTGCCGGCTCCATTGGGTCCCACGATACCTAATACGTCACCATTTTCTACGGCAAAAGAAACCGCGCTAAGCACTGCGTTTCCTTTATAATATTTAGTGATAGAGTTCGCTTTCAACATAGGCTATACAATTTGTGTCCCTAATACAGAAACAGGATAAACTACTTTTGTCAAAAATAAACCTTCAGGATCCACCGCTCTGCCTGCGGCTTTGCGGTCCTTAGCCTCCAATATTTCCCTCATCCATGACACTTCTTGTTTGCCAATACCGATCTCTAACATCGTACCGACAAGGGCCCGCACCATTCCTCTCAAAAAGCGATTGGCCGTGACATAAAATACAATTTTGTTTCCCACTTGCTCCCATCGTGCTTCTGTGATGTCGCATTCAAAGTGCGCTACCGAAGTATGCACTTTGCTGAACGAACAGAAATCCTGTTTACCAATCAGGTATGCCGCAGCGCTATTGAGCCTTTCAAGATTCAACTTCGGTTTGACCAGGTAAGACTGCCGGTTCACAAACGGATCTTTGGAAATATGGATGTGGTATTCATAAGAACGGGAAATAGCATCGAAGCGTGAATGGGCTTCATTGGATACCTCGTATAAATGATTCGCGACAATAGTTTCCGGTAAAATATGATTGAGTTTATAGGTGAAATCCTGGTTCAGGGAAAGTACCGTATCAAAATGTACGATCTGTTGCAAGGCATGTACACCCGTATCCGTGCGTCCGCTGGCTGTGACCTGAACTTCCTCCTGCAGCAGTACCTTTATAGCATTCTCCAGCGCTTCCTGCACAGTATAGGCATTGGGTTGACGCTGCCAACCGTGAAAAGAAGTGCCTTTGTAGGATATATCCAGAAAATATCTCAATTTTTTGTAAATTTCAGTCGCAATTTAATTTAATCTAGTGATATGATACAAAGAATTCAAACCTTGTTTCTCGGCCTCGTCGCCTTCATCATGACGCTCAATTTGTTTTCTACCGTATGGAAAGCCGATACAGCAGAAAAAAGCATCTTATTAACTCCTTTCTACCTCTCTGAAAAAACAATTGACGGAGAGCATTATCATGGCGTGATCTACATTGCTCTACTTATAATCCTAATCATCGGCATCAGTATCTTTTCCATTACCCGATTTAAAAATCGTCCGCTGCAATTAAAATTGGGATTAGGAAATTCTTTTCTGCTTTGTCTGGTTGTCGGTGCTTTTTACCTTGTGATTGGTAAAGGGAAAAGCATGATTGCAGCAGACGCTGTTGCACATTTCGACCCGGGATTCTTTTTCCCGCTCATCGCCATTGTATTGAATATACTGGCTAACCGTTATATCAGAAAAGACGAGGACCTCGTTAAGTCCGTAGATAGATTGAGGTAGTAGACTTGATAAGAAAATATAAAAGATTTTCTTATTAGTGGATCTTAGTCTTAAAAAATAATCATAGTGGCGAGGGCGTTCCCTTCGGGCCGGGCTTTCGCCACTCGCTTTTTTCTTTGGAACAAAAATTGAGGCGTATTATGATCTTTGAAACCAAAGAAAAAGAGCTCAAATCCCGAGGCTTCGGGACTCAATCCCTAACGCAACCGCAATTAAAAAACAATTTTATGGCCAATAAAACATTGTTTCTATACTTCGTTTCTCTTTGCTTGTTGCTAAGCATTTCTGCAAAGGCTCAAGACAAATACACCAGTAAAGGTGACAAAGCCTTCGAAGGCAAACAGTTTTTTGAAGCGTTGAAAAATTATGAAATGGCGCTGGGTGCCAAGGCTGACGATGCTTACCTGAACATGCGTGTAGCGCAGTGTTACCTTATCCTGGGACCTAAATCAAAAGCGTTGACACTGGCCAACAATGCCGTAAAATTATCAGAGAAGCCCACACCGGAAATGTATTTCACCTTGGCCCAGGCCTTGCACATCAGCCATAAATTTGACGAAGCCATTTTGAACTATCAAAAATCAGAACCTTTCGTCAATAAAAAAGTATCCTCCAAATACATCAACGAATGCGGCTACGGCAAGCAATATTTGGGACAGCCTAAAGATTTTAAAATCACCAATGCCGGACCGGTGGTCAATACACAATACCAGGAATACCTTCCACAAATTACCGCCGATCTTTCTAAATTATTCTTTACCTCCCGCAGACCCAATTCTACCGGAGGCAAAGTGGCGGAAGATGGATTGTATTACGAAGACATCTACATCAGCAACAATCAGGGCGGTGCCTGGTCTCCTCCTGTAAACCCCGGCAGTCCGCTGAATACAGACGGACACGATGCCTGTATCGGTGTGTCGGAAGACGGTCAAATCCTTTTTCTCTACCGCGGTTCTAACGGTGGTGATATTTACAAATCAGAACTCAGTGGAAAAAAATGGAGCAATCCGGTAGCGGTGCCTTTCAACAGTGAGCTGTTTGAAACATGCGCCAGTTTGTCTCCTGACGGCAGAACCTTATTTTTTGTAAGAGCCCTGGATTTCAGTTCACAACGCGACCTCTACATGTGCCGAAAAACCAATGGTGACAACTGGTCCAAAGCCATCAAACTCCCTTTCAATACAGAATACGACGAAGACAGTCCTTACATGCATCCCGATGGAAAGACCTTGTACTTTAGTTCTAAAGGACACACCACCATGGGCGGATACGATGTGTTCAAAACTACAATGCTTTCCGGAGGAGGTTGGTCTAAACCTGAAAACCTGGGCTATCCGATGAACACTGCCGGTAATGACTTATATTTTGTTTTAGGCGCCGAAGGCAAAGTAGGCTATTATGCCTCGGACAAAGAAGGCGGATTGGGCAAACAGGATTTATACTCTGTGCGCATGCCGATCAGTGCGAGAGAACCACAGTTGACTTTGATGAAAGGCAAAATCAAAGATGTCGCAGGAAATAGTGTAGAAGCAAAAATTACAGTGAACGATAACCAAACGGGTGAAGTACTGGGAGAATACAAGTCCAATGCGGAAACCGGCGAATACCTGATTGCTTTGCCTTCCGATCATAATTATGGTGTGACGATAGAAAAACCAGGAAAATTATTTTATTCCGAAAACGTATACCTCACGTCCAACGAGGGTTTCAAGCAAGAGAAAAAGGATGTGGTCCTGGCCGACAGCAAGGCCGGAAGTAAAATCGTTTTGAAAAACGTATTCTTCGACACCGGTAAAGATCAGTTGCGATTGGAGTCTAAAACAGAATTGGCGAGGGTTACCAAACTATTGCAAGACAACCCCACTATAAAAATTGAAATTTCGGGACATACTGATAATGTCGGCAGTGAAGAAATCAATCAGCAATTGTCAGAAAAAAGAGCCCAGAGTGTCGTCTCGTTTTTGATTCAAAATGGTATCCCGGCGACACGTTTAAAGGCTGTTGGTTATGGCAGTAAAAACCCGGTGGCTGACAATAATACAGAGGCCGGCAAGCAATTGAACAGACGGACGGAATTGAAAATTTTGTAAAAATAGCAAAAATCCGCATTAGGGATAGAGTGGAAAGCCCGAAGCGCGTAAGCATGCGCGCCGGGCGGACTTGGAGCGATAGCCCGGCCCCGCCATCTAAGCTTTAATCACACCATGGATGAAGGGCGGGGAAATGCCCAACATGACATCATGACAGATTAAATTCTTGGACTAATTATTGAAACTCCACCGAAAACGATCCAATTAAAATAAATTCTATACATACACAACCATGGAAGAAAAAGGTAGCATATCCATTCACACGGAGAATATTTTTCCGATCATCAAAAAATTCCTGTATGCCGATCATGAAATATTCCTTCGCGAGCTGGTATCCAACGCTGTCGATGCCAGTCAAAAAATCAAACGACTATCTTCTCTTGGAGAAATTAACGGAGAAGTAGGAGAATTAAAAGTGACTGTTTCTGTTGACACAGAAAACAAAACCATCACCATCAGCGACCGCGGTATCGGTATGACGGCGGATGACATCAAAAAATACATCAACCAGATTGCCTTCTCCGGAGCGACTGAATTCATTGAACAATACAAAGACAAAACAGATACCTCACAAATCATCGGTAACTTCGGTCTCGGTTTTTACTCGGCCTTCATGGTTTCAAAGAATGTTGAGATCAATACCCTTTCTCACAAAGAAGGTGCACAGGCTGCACACTGGACATGTGACGGTTCTACCGAATTCACCATCAACTCAAGCGATAAAACAGAAAGAGGTACTGACATCATTCTACATTTAGCGGATGACTCTTTAGAATTTGCAGACAATTACAGAATACAATCCATCTTAGATAAGTATTGTAAATTTTTACCCATCGAAATTGAATTCGATGGAAAAATCATCAACGATCCGGAACCGCTTTGGACAAAGAGTCCATCTGAACTGAGCGATGAAGATTACATTGCCTTTTATAAAAAGCTATATCCCATGTCAGAAGATCCATTGTTCTGGATCCATTTAAACGTAGACTATCCGTTTAACCTGACCGGTGTATTGTATTTTCCTAAACTGAAAAAGGATTTTGAATTCCAACGCAACAAAATTCAATTGTACAGTCGTCAGGTATTTATTACGGATGAAGTAAAAGACGTGGTGCCTGAATTTTTGATGTTGCTTCATGGGGTCCTTGATTCACCGGACATTCCATTGAACGTATCCAGGAGCTTCTTGCAGGCGGATGGCAATGTGAAGAAAATCAACAGTCACATCACAAAAAAAGTAGCGGATAAATTGCAGGAACTTTACAATCAAAACCCGGAATCGTTTCAGGAGAAATGGGACGACATCAGTTTGTTTGTAAAATACGGAATGATCAGCGACGAGAAGTTCTATGAAAAAGCAAAGAACTTCTGTTTGCTGAAAAATACCGCCGGTGAATATTTCACGATTGAAAAATACAGTGAAAAAGTAAAAGCTACGCAAACCAACAAACACGACGCTACAGTCTTTCTTTATACCAGCAATGCTTCCGAACAAGATTCATACATCCAATCGGCACGCAAGCGTGGCTACGATGTATTGGTATTGGATTCAGCGATTGATTCACATTTTATCAATCAATTGGAAAGCAAACTGGAAAAAACCAGTTTGAAACGAGTAGATTCAGACAGCATCGACAAGTTAATCGAAAAAGACGAAGCGAGAGAAAGTATATTGAGCACAGAAGACAAAGAAAAAGTAACCGCCATCTTCACCAAAGCTTCTGAAGGCAAAGGAATACGCGTGGCAACGGAAGTGCTTCCGGTAGATGAAATGCCCGTAACGATTACCGTACCGGAATTCATCCGCCGCATGAAAGACATGTCAGCAACCGGTGGTGGCGCCATGTTCGGTAATTTCATGAAAGAAGAATTCATCGCAGTGGTGAATGAAAATCATCCTTTGTTGCAAAAACTCTTGAAATTATCAGAACAAGAACAACAAGTATTGGCGGGGCAAACATTAGATATTGCTTTGCTTTCCCAAGGTTTACTGAAAGGCGAATCATTGACCAGGTTTATTGAACGCAGTATTTCTTTATTGAATCATAATTAAAGGCTAATGCTGGTGCAAGCGTCTGCGCTTGCACCAACGAGCTTTCTAGTATCTACCGCTGGTGCAAGCATCTTTGCTTGTACCTAAAGCAACATAGAGCGTCTCGCTCGGGGTTATAAATTACCACATAGGTCATCTTATAATGCTGATGATCCAGAGTCTATAAACCTGATATTAAAAGCGGACTTATTTATTCCCAGCTCGAGCGAGACGCTCTACAAAGTTATAGGAACAAGCGTAGACGCTTGCACCAGCGAGCTTTTTAAAAACAATGCTCAAAAAAGCCTGCTCCTGCTAAAAGAACAGGCTTTTTTATATCATAAGGATGCATAATTTTCTTTATATTACCATCGTTTTGAATACACTATGCCCTTAAAATACTTCACGTTATTCTTCCTTTTTTGCTTGCTGTCAAGCGCTCTGGTTTTTGCCCAGGAACCGGTTAAGAAAAAAAATGCGTTTTACGTTATAGAGACTGACTCCGTTCCCCAAATAGACATGGGAGCAGATACGGTAAATGCTTACCTACGCAAAAAAGGCAGAGCGGGGAAGAAAAAGAAAGGCAAGAAAAAAACATTTTATGGCTTAAAAACACGCCGGGGATTTACGCGCACGGGCGATGGTGAACGTGTGACAGTGGAATTATTTTTTACTTTAAAAAAATACCGTGAACCCAACGCTTTCGTCCCTGAAATCTACGTGTGGGATTTCTCAACAGGAAAGATTAAGAAAGTGGCTAAAATAGAAGAAGACAAACGCAAAGATTACCGCATCCTGCATGGCCCTTATACCAGGCTATACAACGGAGAAGTGATAGAAGAGGGTGTTTTCTATGTTGGAACAAAAAATGCCCGCTGGGAGAAATACGATAAAAAATCTGTTCTCATCGGGAAAACCAAATATTTCCGGGGCTGGCCCAAAGAAGCGAAAATTGAATATTTCGACGATGCCCGCAAAAGGCCAAAAGAAGTTATTCCTTATGCTTACGGGGTGAAGGAAGGAGATTATTACCTGTTCTCTGAAAAAGGGAATATCAAATTAAAAGGACAGTATGAAAACGGACGCCGCATAGGAGAATGGGTCGAGTATTTTGACAATACAGATAAACGCCAACGTGAAATACTATACGGAGAAAGTGGTTTCGAAGAAGAAAAAACACCGGTCGTGATGAAAGAATGGAACGAACGGGGCAATGTAATCATGATTGAAGGTAAGCCAGTGGAAGCGGGTACTGTGGAAGAAGACCCAATCAAAAAACGTCTGCAAAAAAAGAAAGTAACCAGGCCCGGTTCGAAATAGATCTAGTGAACAGTGAAGGGTGAGAAGTAAGCGTAAAAATCATTTTTTTAAGTCCCTTACTATCTGATTTTACTATAAAAATTCATATTTCGACTTGTACCATTTGGGAATATGTGATAAGCAAACTATTGATTCTTACTGTTTACTATTCACTCTTTACCCATTGTGATCTACAAAACACCTGTACTTTTTAGTAACCATCATTTTTTTTACTAAGTTGCCAAACGTATTATATCAAACGAAACCCTTTTCCTTTATGCAAGACCTGTTGAATTTACCAGCCTGGAAAGCCCTTGAAAAACACTACCAGGAAACAAAAGACCAACACTTACGTGACAGCTTCAAAAGCACTCCAGGCAGAGCCGCTGCTTTTTCAATAGAATGGAAAGACATCTATGTTGATTTTTCTAAAAACAGAATCGATGAGACTACACTGAAATTATTTTCTCAACTGGCCGACGAACTAAAGCTTAGAAAAGCGATAGACGCTATGTTTGCCGGAGAAAAGATTAACAATACAGAAAAACGTGCAGTACTTCATATCGCCTTGCGTAATCGCTCGAATACGCCTATCATAACAGACGGTAAAGATGTGATGCCAGAGATCAATGCGGTATTGGCAAAAATGAAAGCCTTCACTGAAAAAGTTCGGAAAGGCGACTGGAAAGGCTTTTCAGGAAAAGCCATCACTGACATTGTGAACATCGGTATCGGAGGATCTGACTTAGGACCTTATATGGTGACCGAAGCGTTGAAACCTTATGGTCACGATAAAATCAATCTTCATTTTGTATCGAATGTAGACGGCACGCACATTGCGGAAGCTGTTAAACATTTAAATCCGGAAACAACATTATTCATTGTTGCTTCCAAAACATTCACCACACAGGAAACCCTTACGAACGCGGAGTCAGCAAGAGATTGGTTCCTGGCCAAATCCGGTGCAGATAAATCAGCCATCGCGAAACACTTTGTGGCACTTTCTACCAATGCAAAAGCAGTGGGAGAATTTGGGATCGATACCAACAACATGTTTGAGTTTTGGGATTGGGTTGGCGGACGTTATTCTTTATGGTCAGCCATCGGTTTATCTATCGCTTTGTACATCGGTTTTGATCGCTTCGAAGAATTATTGAGCGGTGCTCACGATATGGACAACCACTTTAAAACAGCTGCATGGGACAAAAATATTCCGGTGATCCTGGCGATGTTGGGTGTATGGTATAATAATTTCCATGGAGCGGATTCACATGCTATCCTTCCTTACGATCAATACATGCACCGTTTTGCGGCTTACTTCCAACAAGGTGATATGGAAAGTAACGGCAAAGGCGTACAAAAAGATGGCAGCAAAGTCAACTACTCTACCGGACCAATCATCTGGGGAGAGCCTGGTACCAATGGTCAGCACGCCTTCTATCAATTGATCCATCAAGGTACAAAATTGATCCCTTGCGATTTTATCGCACCGGCACAATCTCATAATCCATTATCGGATCATCATCCAAAACTATTGGCCAACTACTTCGCACAAACGGAAGCTCTGATGACCGGTAAAACAGCAGAAGAAGTAAAATCAGAATTGGAAAAAGATGGCTTGAGCAAAGAAGCAGTGACTGAATTGCTTCCTCACAAAGTCTTTACAGGTAACAGACCTACCAATTCTTTCCTGGTGAAAAAAATCACACCACATGCATTGGGCGCATTGATTGCCATGTACGAACAAAAGATTTATGTACAAAGTGTAGTGTGGGGTGTCAATGCTTTCGATCAATGGGGAGTAGAACTAGGAAAACAATTGGCCAAGAAAATTTTGCCTGAGTTGGAAAACAATGACAAGATCAGTTCTCACGATGCTTCTACCAATGCCTTGATCAACTTGTACAAGAAGTGGAAGTAAGCCAATCATCTTTATAAAAAAGCCCTGTAAAACAGGGCTTTTTTTTGGTATACATACAAGGGACGAGCCAGGAGCTAGGAGGTACGATGATGTTAGATGATCGTAACTCCTAGCTCCTGGCTCGTCCCTATTTTTATTTTGCTATGTAAACTTCCTGTGTCTTCGAAGCCTGACCAGATTCTATTTTAACAATGTATATACCTGAACTTACAAACGGTAAATTGATTTCTACTTTGCCGGTTGCCACACTTTGATTCTTCACTTTGTATACCGCGTTGCCTTTTACATCATAGATCGAGATATCTGCAACAGATACTTTCGGATTGTTGAAGTTAACCGTCACTTTTTGTTCAAAGCTGAACACCGTAATAGCGGACAATATACCTGGTTTAGTATCTGTCACTACAGAAGCCTTCTTGTTGTATTGAATATAGAATCTGTTTCTGTAATCTGCTTTTACAAGATCACAAGAGTAAGTAGGATTGATTCTCAGATCTTGTCTGACATTGCTCAGTTTGTCTACAAAGATTAAAGAATCCGCATCTTCAAATCCGGTAACGTTGGCAGAGAATGTATAAGTACCTGCAAACTTCGCATCGAGGTTTACCGGAATCATTTCATTTGAAGCCATTGACGGTAACGTATTGACAGCGTATCTATCTGCATTATAGTCGGTATAAAGCGAAGGCGTTTGTCCCTCGTTCATCATTTTATAAGCATCCGCTTCGCTATCGAAAGTAGTTGTAGCATCATCCAGCAAACGAACAATTGTTTCATCACTTGATGTTCCGCTAGTAGCCGTCAAACGAAGTGTACTTCCATCGCTTGCTGTTCTCCACACGTCGACATCGATCGCAGCAGTACGCACCGCATTAGTCATAGAGACAGATCCGGTACCACCCGAAGTGCTAACTTTAACAAAGAAGCCCTGCATAGAACCGATGTACTGTGTCGCACCGTTGGTTCCCACACCGGCTACATAAGCACCGAATTTATTATTTCTTGGATCCCAATAATAAACGGCATTGTCAATTCCTGTCTTCGTCCACCCTGCCGAATTCCAATCAATCGTAGAAGGATATGGATTACCCAGATGATTCCATCCATCAGAAGCCGGCTTGAAGGTAGGAATAGTAGACTTAGTATTGGTCAATGTACCACTGGATAAAGTTCCCAGGTTATGCGTGTAAGGTCCTGATACATCAAGTACCGTCGTTGGGAATGCTTTAAAGTATAAAGCATAACCAATCATTGTTTGAAGTGGTTGAGACAATGCCGTAACACCCGTCCATCCTACTTTAACACTTGTATCCGGCACTGTTTCGTTATAGTAATACATGTTGGTGTTTGCACCAAAGTTGATGATTACGTTATCGTTCCAATCCGCTGCTGTCCTTCCGGGAATTGGAGAAGAAATGTAGTGGTAACGATTGCTCCAGATTGTTTTGAAGAAACGGACATTACCGGTGGTTGTACCCGTACCGGTACCGGCAATGGCACCATTGTAAAGATCAACGTTCAGGTTGTCGTTTGTAGTAAATGCACCATTCGTCAATGTAAGTACTCCTTTAACAGTACTTGTGCTATTTAACGTAAGACCGGCGGTGTTATTCAGTGTCAGGTTCTTAAAATTTGTTGCACCTGTAATGCTCTGTGCGGAAGAACCTGTAAAGGCTGTTGTGCCGTTATCAGTATATGTACCGTTATTTGTCAAACTGCCAAAAAGATTCAGCACACCTGAATTACCTAATGTACTGGACGTATTTAAGGTCAGTGTATTTACACTCACACTCGTACTGATCAATGGCATATTCAAAGCCGCTGAAGGGATGATAACATCTGTTGCCGCATTCGGCACAATACCGCAACTCCAGTTCGTAGCATTAATCCAGGAAGTACTTGTCGCACCTGACCATTGATTCAATGTTGATACGGCAATGACAGCAGGATTACTGGTGCAACCTCCTGTATTTACAATGACATCATAATTGCCGGCAGAAGCGGCTGTCGCAGCTGCAATAGTATAAGAAGAAGTGATAGCACCAACAATGTTCACACCATTTTTTCTCCATTGATAATTTAAACTATTACTTGAAGCAACAACAGTTAATGTTGTCGAACCACCGGTACAAATGGCTTGGCTTAAAGGTTGAGTAGTAATGGTTGTTGCTCTGTAGATCGTAGTATTAGAAACATACAATGCTCCATTGCAACCAGGCAGATTGGGAGTAAGTACACATGTAACAACATCATTATTGGTTAAAGAAGGATTGCTATATGTATCACTGTTTGTACCAACATTCGTTCCATTGAGTTTCCATTGGTAGCTAGGTGTAACGCCTGCATTGGTAGCCGTAGCTGTATATGTTCCATTATTGACATTTGAAACAATAGCATTCGCTACAGTACCTCCCACATTGTTGATGGACACATCAACTAACAAAGGTAAAGTCGGAGCAACTCCGCTCGTATAAATCAATGTTCCATTCTTATAGTATTTTACAATGTTATTTTGCACAGCAATTTTCAAAACATCATTGGCAGCATAGGAACCAAAGCCGCCTCTGCTAACATTAGATTCAATGATAATCAAAGCGGAAGTACTAGCCAGGTAAAAGCCATATTGAATAGAAGTATAGTTAGCATTAGCATTTGTATTACTTAAACCCACTATTCTCGTTTTATTTGTTTCTGCAACTGTCATCTGAAAATATCCATTGTTGCTTACCGTATTCCATGAAGCTGCACCACCGTCCCAGTTTCCATTGGACTGTATTTTAGTCAAATTATTCCCAATACCTTGAACGTTTTGGTAATCAGAAATCTTCCACCTCACTTGCTCATCAACGGTAGAGCAAGAAGAAGGAACTGGGGAGCCCAATACATAGAAGTCAATTGAAGTTGGAGCATTCAATCCTACATTAGTAATGCTATTAGAAGCATAAGCCGCAGTGCTACATCCGCCAAGAGAAGGAGTAAGCACACACGTTATCACATCATTATTACCTAGTAGCGGATTACTATATGTATTGGTGTTAGTTCCTACGTTTGTGCCATTTAACTTCCATTGGTAAACCGGTGCACCACCTGCATTTATAGCAGTAGCTAAGAAGTTACCGGTGTTATAATTTGACACAATAGCATTTGTAATCGTCCCACCAACGCTTCTAATAGACACGTCTACCAATAGTGGTAAAACAGGCGCTACTGTTGAGATATATAACAGATTATTATTCTTGTAATACTTTACAACATTTGCTTCTACGGCTATCTTCAGAAGATCTCCGTTAGAATAGTTGCCAAAACTTCCTCTGCTACTACCAGATTCGAGAATGTTAATGGCACTAGAGGCTGTCAAATAAAATCCAAATTGGATGGAGCTATTGCTTGAGTTAAGGTTTGAAGTGCTTAATCCTGCTACCTTTTCAGTGTTGGCTTCAGAAATAGAAAACTGAAAATAACCGTTGTTACTTACTGTATTCCAAGAAGCAGCTCCTCCATCCCATGTACTATTAGACTGCACCTTTACCAAATTATTTCCAGTAGCAGTTACAAAATTAAGATCCGATACTTTCCATTTCACTTGTTCATCTGCTGTATTACAAGCAGAAGTTGTAACTGTTCCTTGAATATAAAAGTCCAGATTCAAAGGAGCCGGAACCTGATTGTTAGTCAAACTATTCGAAGTATAAGTGGTAGAATTACAACCGGCCAAATTGGGTGTCAATACACAAGTAATGATGTCATTGGCATTTAAATTTGTATTGGTATAGCTGCTGCTATTTGGACCCACATTAACTCCGTTCAATTTCCATTGAAACGAAGGGGAAGCTCCCGCATTTATAGTTGTTGCAGAAAACAAACCTGTGTTGTAATTAGACACCAGGGCATTGGTAATAGTACCACCCACATCTCTGATAGAGACATCCACCAACAAGGGAAGTACAGGAGCCACAGTACTTATATACAATAGGTTTGCATTTTGGTAATACTTTACCACTCCAGCCTCAACTGTAATTTTGAAAACATCGCCCGTGACATAAGTACTTAATGTTCCACGGCTGGTACCAGATTCATATATTGCTACCGTACTGTTACCCAATAAGTATATAGCATACTGAATTGTCGTATAGCTGGAGTTGGTATTCGAACTACTCAATCCAGCCATTCTTCCTTCATTTGTTTCTGTTGCAGTAAACTGAAAATATCCATTGTTGCTTACTGTATTCCATGAAGCAGCACCGCCATCCCAGTTTCCATTGGATTGAATTTTATTCAGGTTATTACCCACTGCTTGTACGTTTGTCAAGTCAGAAATTTTCCACTTCACCTGTTCGTCCACTGTATTACAAGCAGAAGTAGCTACAACACCCTGAATGTAAAAATCAAGATTTGTAGGATTCGTGATCACTTTTTCCGTAATGCTATTCGATGTAAAAGTTGTTGTAGCACAACCGCCCAAATTAGGTGTCAATACACAAGTTATTACATCATTCAAGTTCAAGGCTGTGTTAGTATACGTTGTACCGGTGCCAACATTCGATCCATTTACTTTCCACTGGAATGTTGGAGATACACCTGCATTAGTTGCTGTCGCAACAAAACTACCGGTGTTGTAATTCGATACAATCGCATTTGTTACAGTACCGCCTGAATTATAAATAGAAACATCCACCAGCATCGGTAAAGTAGGTGCTACATTACTGATGTATAGCAATGCTCCATTTTTATAGTACTTCACAACACTATTTTCAACAGATACTTTAAACACGTCATTCGCAGCATAGGTACCGAAAGAACCGCGATAGTTACCAGACTCTTGTATTTGTATCGTACTGCTACTTGATAGGTAGAAAGCATATTGTATGCTTGTATAGTTCGAATTCGCATTGGAAGAACTTAGTCCTACTGCTCTGTATTTATTGGTTTCCGTTGCGGTAAATTGGAAATAACCGTTGTTACTCACCGTGTTCCATGAAGCAGCACCGCCATCCCAACTACTATTAGATTGAATCTTATTCAAATTATTTCCAGTAGCCTGAACATTGCTAAGATCCGTATTTTTCCATCTTACTTGTTCTTCCGTTGTGTTACAAGCAGAAGTTGCAACTGTACCCTGAATATAAAAATCAATACCTGTCGTAGCAGGAACCGTTTTGTTGGTAATCGTATTAGAAGTATAAGTAACAAGCGTACATCCTCCAAGATTTGGCTTTAACGCACATGTCACAACATCTCCGTTGTTAAGCGAAGTATTGGTGTAAGTATTAGAATTGGTACCGGTATTGACACCGTTCAATTTCCATTGATAAGTCGGTGATGCTCCTGCATTGGTTGCAGTAGCGGTAAAGATTCCTAAACTAGAGTTCGAAACGATAGCATTGGTAACTGTCCCTCCATTAGATTGAATAGAGACATCAACCAACATAGGTACAGTCGGAACGACACTACTTATATAGATCACTACACCGTTCTGATAATATTTTACTACCGATGCTTCCACGGAAATTTTAAATACATCTCCGGAAATATATGTTCCGAATGTACCGCGTGAACTTCCAGATTCGTAAATCTGGAACGTGCTATTTGAAACTAAGTAAACCGCATACTGAATAGTAGTATAATCAGAATTGGCATTGGTGTTACTCAAACCGGCCATTCTTGATTTGTTAGTTTCCGTTGCGGTAAATTGGAAATAGCCGTTGTTATTTACTGTATTCCATGAAGCAGCGCCTCCATCCCAGTTTCCACCTGACTGTATTTTATTCAAGCTATTTGTGGATGCTTGTACATTCGTAAGATCACTGACTTTCCAAACAACCTGTTCATCCGTTGTATTACAAGCAGAAGCTGATGCCGTGCCTTGTATATAGAAATCAATACCTCCAGGTGCTGTAGTTGCCTTATTTGTAATTGTATTAGAGTTATAAGTACCAAGACCGCATGCACCCAAATCAGGAGTAAGTACACAAGTGACAACATCGTTGGCAGCTAATGCTGTATTACTATATGAATTAGTTACGCCCGCATTGACACCATTCAATTTCCACTGATAGGTAGGATTGACTCCCGCATTTAGAGCAATAGCAGTGAAGCTTCCCGTACCAAGATTTCCGACTACTGCATTAGATATAGTACCTCCTGTATTGTAAATAGAGACATCCACTAACATTGGTAAAGTAGGAGCAATGCTACTGATATAAAGTAACGTCCCATTCTTATAGTATTTCACAACAGAAGATTCCACTGCTATTCTAAATACGTCACCTGTTACATAACTACCGAATGTACCACGATCCACACCTGATTCGTAAATTTTAACACTGCTGATAGCAGTAGTATACAATGTATACTGTATGGTCGTAAAATTTGCATCGGTATTGGTATTACTCAATCCGATCATTCTATACTTGGTTGTTTCATTGGCTGTGAATTGTAAGTACCCATTGTTCGATACCGTATTCCATGAAGCCGCGCCACCATTCCATGCTCCGTTAGCTGTTGTCTTGTTCAAATTATTTCCTGAAGCGACTACGTTCACAAGATCAGATACTTTCCATCTTACCTGTTCCTCTTCTACCGTACAGGCAGCAGTGGCAGCAGTGGCCAAAATATAGAACTCCACAGCTGCGGGAGCAGCGGTAGATTTATTGGTAATGTTATTAGAGTTTACGACAGGCAATGTACAGCCCGCAATATTCGGTGTCAGGATACAGCTTACGACATCGCTGATAACCAGCGAAGCATTGGTATAAGTAGAACCTGTTCCCACATTCGTTCCATTAAGTTGCCATTGATAGGTAGGAGATGCTCCTGCATTAACCGCTGTGGCTGTAAATGCACCGTTGTTATAGTTGGAAACTAAAGCATTGGTTACCGTAGCACCCACAGTGAAAATAGAAACATCTACAAGCAATGGCAATGTCGGCACCACCAAACTCGTGTAGAACAAGGTTCCATTCTTATAGTATTTTACAATACCTGATTCTACAGATACTTTAAATACGTCATTCGCAACATAAGTACCGGCAGTACCTTTGTTTGTTCCTGACTCTACAATTTGAAGAACTCCACCATTGGAAAGCGAAATACCAAATTGAATCGTTGTATTAGAAGCATTCGTATTCGTCGTACTCAGACCGACTGTTTTAAACCTGTTATTTTCATTGGTTGTAAATTGTAAAAATCCACCATTGCTTACAGTGTTCCAGGAAGCAGCCCCCCCGTCCCAGGCATTGGTACCTGACGCTTTATATAAATTATTTGATGTAGCCACTGTATTAGCGGTGAGATCCGAGATCTTCCACTTTACTTGCTCTTCTGACAAATTACAAGAAGAAGACACTGCTGTTCCCTGAATATAAAAATCCAGATTGGCAGGAACAGGTCCTAATTTCTCTATGATACTGTTTGAAGAATAAGTCAGCGCACCACAACCTGCTACACTCGTAGACAGGACACAAGTGACAACATCACCCGCCACTAATGCAGTATTGGTATAAGTAACTCCTGTTCCGACGTTTGTTCCATTCAACTTCCATTGGTAAGAAGGAGAACCGCCAGCGTTAGTCGCAGCAGCAGTAAACGTATTGGTAACGAAATTACCTACTACAGCATTGCTGATCGTACCATTTACAGTGTTAATAGAAACGTCTACCAGCAAAGGTAAAGTTGGAACGACTCCACTGACATAAAGTAAAACGTTGTTCTTATAGTATTTAACAACATTCGATTCCACTGCCACCTTCATCACATCGCTCGCAGCATAAGTACCGAAGGTTCCCCTTCCTGCACCTGATTCATAGATTTGCACAGCTCCTGCATTCGTCAAATAAATAGCGTATTGTATAGAAGTAAAATTAGCATCTGCATTTGTAGTACTCAAGCCTGCCATTCTTGCCGTAGTGACTTCTGTTGCCGTAAATTGGAAATAACCATTGTTGCTTACGGTATTCCATGAAGCAGCTCCTCCATCCCAGTTTCCTCCAGATTGAATTTTATTCAGGTTATTAGTTGTTGCAACTGTATTGGAACTTAAATCTGTTGTTTTCCACTTTACTTGTTCTTCAGCGATGCTGTTACACGCAGAAGCTCCAACATTGCCACTGATATAAAAGTCAACATTGCTTGGTACCGGTGGTGTTTTTACGGTTGTGATATTAGAAGTATAAGTAACCCCTGTACATCCTGCTATATTTGGAGTTAATACACACGTTACAATATCATTATTTGTTAAAGTGATATCGGTGTAAGTAGAACTATTTGTTCCTGTATTAACACCATTCAATTTCCACTGGTACGTAGGAGAAGCTCCTGCATTCGTTGCTATACCAGTAAATGTACCCGTACTATAATTACATACCACAACATTCTTAAGTGTTGCATTAGCATTGTAAATAGAAACGTCAACCAATAATGGCAACGTCGGAGCGACAGTACTGACATAAAGTAAAATACTGTTTTGGTAATATTTAACTACAGAAGATTCAACAGCTATTTTTAAAGTATCTGTTGCTGTATAAGAGGAAAACGAACCTCTGTTTGTTCCAGATTCTGTGATTTGCAAAATACCGGCATTAGTAAGGTAAAAGCCATATTGAATACTGGTATAGTTAGCATCCAGATTCGTATTGCTTAAGCCTATTGCTTTGTAATTGTTTGTCTCACCCAGATTAAATTGTAAATACCCGTTGTTGCTTACCGTATTCCATGAAGCGGCACCACCATCCCAATTGCCATTGGATTGCAGTTTTGAAAGATTATTGGTAGACGGAATAACATTTAATAAATCAGATGTTTTCCATTTCACTTGTTCTACCATCACATTACATGCAGTAGCCGCTGTCGTGGCTTTCACATAAAAATCTATACTGGAAGGTGCTGCAACCGATTTGTTTATAATACTGTTAGAGTTATATGTTTTACCAGTACAGCCGTTAAGATTTGGAGTAAGCACACAAGTAATAACATCATTTGCATTTAAAGCAGCATTCGTATAAGTCGTGCTGTTCGTTCCTGTATTGACACCATTCAATTTCCATTGGTAGATAGGAGACACACCTGCATTCGTTGCTGTAGCTGTAAATACTCCCGTATTAAAATTAGAAACAATCGCATTGGTAATTGTACCCGTCGTAGAGTTGATGGAAACATCCACCAGCATAGGCAATGTAGGTGCAACTGCGCTTATGTAAAGTAAATTACCATTTTGATAGTACTTCACCACATTAGACTCCACAGCTATTTTCAACACATCATTGGTCAAATAAGTACCAAAAGAACCGCGGGATGTACCCGATTCATAAATCTGCAAGCTTCCTGCGTTGGTAAGATAGATAGCATACTGAATACTGGTATAACTAGAATTGGCATTCGTTGTGCTAAGGCCCGCCATTCTATAAGTATTCGTCTCAGTAGCGGTAAACTGGAAGTAACCATTGTTTGCAACCGTATTAAATGAGGCCGCACCCCCATCCCAGTTACCGCCGGATTGTAATTTACTCAGACTGTTGCCTGATGTCTGAACATTTGCCAAGTCTGAAATTTTCCAACGTACTTGCTCGTCGGCCGTATTACAGGCACTCGCTGCAGCTGCACCTTGAATATAAAAATCGATGCTTATCGGAGATTTAACTGATTTGTTTGTAATGCTGTTGGAAGTATAAGTACTCGCTCCACAACCTGACAAACTAGGAGTAAGTACACAAGTCACCACATCATTGGTAGCAAGACCTGGATTGCTGTACGTTATGCTATTGGTCCCAGTATTGGTCCCGTTCAATTTCCATTGATAAGAAGGAGAAACACCAGCGTTCGTAGCAGTAGCAATAAATGTCCCTGTATTATAATTACCCACTATTGCATTTGTAATAGTAGACCCAATCGCATTCAATGAAACATCTACCAACATCGGCAATGTAGGTGCAACAGTACTTATATATAATAAAGTACTGTTCTGATAATATTTAACAACATTGGCTTCTATCGCGATCTGCAGTGTATCACCGGTATTGTATACACCAAATGTACCCTGACTGTTTCCTAATTCGTAAATGCGCAAACTACCTGAGTTGGTAAGGTAGAAGGCATACTGAATACTGGTATAATTAGCATCTAAGTTAGTACTGCTAATACCAGCCATTCTTGCTGTTGATGTTTCACTGGCAATAAATCTGAAATATCCGTTGTTAGAAATCGTGTTCCATGAAGCAGCACCACCATCCCAGTTTCCATTGGACTGTACTTTACTAAGGTTATTACCGGCAGTCTGCACATTGCTTAGATCCGACACTTTCCATCTGACTTGCTCTTCTGCAGCGAGACAAGCACTTGTAGTAGACGTGCCTTGAATATAAAACTCTATACTGCTCGAAGCAGAATTAGATTTATTAGTGATGCTGTTAGATGAATAAATGGTAGTTCCACAACCAGGAATATTAGGTGTCAAATCACAAGTTACCACATCGTTTATACTTAACGCAGCATTTGTGTAGGTAGCACTATTGGTACCTGAATTTACGCCATTGACTTTCCATTGATAAGAAGGAGAAACTCCCGCATTTATAGAAGTTGCTGTAAATACTCCTGAACTATAATTGCCTACCACTGCGTTGGTGATTGTTCCATTTACATCTCTAATCGAAACATCGACTAACATAGGTAATGTAGGAGCTACAACACTGATGTATAAAAGATTTCCATTTTGATAATACTTTACTACTCCAGCCTCTACAGCAATTCTAAATACATCATTCATTGTATAAGTACCGTATGTACCTCTATCGGTGCCTGATTCATAGATTTTTAAACTTCCTGTATTAATAAGATAAAAGGCATATTGTATAGTGGTATAATTACTACTGGTGTTCGTAGTACTTAAACCTGCCATTCTGGATTCACTGGTTTCTGTAGCAGTAAATTGAAAATAACCGTTGTTCGCTACAGTATTCCATGAAGCTGCTCCCCCATCCCAGTTTCCGTCGGATTGAACCTTTAACAGATTATTTGAGCTACCCGTTACAAAATTATAATCTGAATTTTTCCATCTTACTTGTTCTTCTCCTATGCCACAACCAGAAACGGCAACAGTAGCTTGAATATAAAATTCTAAGTTAGTAGGTGTAGCAATCGATCTATTGACGATGTTGTTAGATGCAATTTGTGTGCCCGTACAACCCGCGATATTTGGAGTAACCACACAAGACACAACATCATTATTATTTAGTGTAGTATTCGTATAGGTAGTACTATTAGTACCTGTATTTACGCCATTCAATTTCCATTGATAAACAGGAGAAACACCGACGTTTGTAGCGGCAGCTGTAAATGTGCCAGCATTATAATTGGATACAATTACGTTTGTTAATGTTCCTGTAGTTTCTTTAATGGAAACATCAACCAACATTGGCAACGTAGGAGGCGCCGTACTGGTATATGCCAAATTGCCATTTTGATAATACTTGATGACGTTGTTGTCAACAATGATTTTGAAAATGTCTCCTGTGCTATATATTCCAACACCTAATTTATTATTCCCATTTTCATAGATATTGACCGTTCCATTGTTTTGCAAATAGAAGGCATATTGAATAGTGGTATAACTAGAACTGGCATTGGACGTACTTAAGCCAATCATCCTTGCCTTATTTGTTTCGGACGCAGTGAACTGCAAATAACCGTTATTAGCAACGGTGTTCCAGGATGCAGCTCCACCGTCCCAATTGCCGTCGGATTGCACTTTTGTCAACGTACCGCCAGATGCCTGTACATTGGTCAAATCAGAAATCTTCCAGACTACATCTTCATCACTCGTATTACATGCCGTCGTGGCAACTGTTCCCTGAACATAAAACTCAATATTGGAACCAGTAGTAATCGGTTTATTCGTAACGATGTTTGATGTATAAAAGGCATTTGAACATCCTGCCAAATTAGGATTAAGTACACAGGTAACCACATCATTTAAAGCCAGTGTCGCACTCGTATAGATCGCACTGTTTGTCCCTGTATTTACACCATTCAATTTCCATTGATAATTCGGAGAAGCACCGGCATTTGTTGCTGAAGCAGTAAACCTGCCTGCATTATAATTGCTTACAATTGGATTTGTAATGGTTGCACCAAGTGTATACAAAGAAACATCAACCAGCAATGGTAACGTTGGTGCGTTGTTACTGATTAACAACAACGTCCCATTTTGATAATACTTGACAACACTTGATTCTACTTTTATAGCAAAAACATCATTCGGGCTGTATGTTCCAAAAGTTCCTCTATTTGTACCTGATTCGGTAATTTGAACAGTCCCGGAATTAGTCAGATAGAAAGCATATTGAATAGAGGTGTAATTATTATTAGCGTTTGCCGTACTCAAACCAGCAGCTCTGAATGTATTGACTTCCGTTGCGGTAAATTGGAAATACCCGTTATCTCCAACGGTGCTCCACGATGCTGCACCGCCATCCCAGCTGTTGTTAGACTGTACTTTGCTCAAGTTATTAACTGATGTAACGACTACATAATTAAAATCAGAGGTTTTCCATTTCACTTGTTCTTCTGCTGTATTACAAGCCGCAGTGACTACCGTACCCTGAATGAAGAAATCTATAGTAGCAGGAGTGCTTACCGATTTGTTTGTAATACCATTAGAAGTATAGGATGTAATACCGCAACCCGGCAATGACGGTGTAAGTATACACGTCACGATATCATTATTGTTTAAGGAAACATGGGTATAGGTCGCACTGTTTGTTCCTACAGGAGCACCATTCACTTGCCATTGGTAAGATGGACTAACACCGGCATTTGTAACTGTAGCAGCAAAAGATCCAATATTGTAATTGGCAACTACAGCATTTGTCACCGTACCGCCTGTAGCATTTATCGATACATCGACAAGCAATGGCAGTGTTGGAGCAACTGTACTTGTGTATAAGAGATTTCCGTTTTGATAATACTTAACAATATTATTATCTACTAAAATTTTAAATACATCATTGGTTGTATAAGTACTGAACAAACCTTTGTCCGTACTCGATTCGAAAATATTAAGGTTACCATTGTTCTTCAAATAGAACGCATATTGTATAGAAGTATAATTCGCATTGGTATTGGTTGTACTCAAACCAATCATACGAGCCTTATTTACTTCCGTAGCCGTAAACTGGAAGTAACCGTTATTAGATACCGTATTCCATGAAGCAGCTCCTCCATCCCAGTTTCCATCGGATTGTACCTTCACAAGATTGTTGTTATTAGCCTGTACAAAGTTCAAGTCTGCGTTTTTCCAACGCACTTGTTCTTCCGGACTATTACAACCACTTACCGCTACAAGTCCCTGAATATAGAACTCTATGTTAGTGGCATTCGTTACTGTTTTATTAACGATTGTATTAGAATTAATAGGGGTAGCAGTACAACCAGGAGTACTCGGTTTAATCATACAACTCACAACATCACCCGGTGACAAAGACGTATTGCTATACGTAGCAGTACTTGTTCCTACATTGCTGCTATTTATCTGCCATTGGTAGGTCGGTGAAGCACCCGCATTAATCGCTGTTGCTGTATAAGTGCCTGAACTGAAGTTGCCTATTAATGCATTGGTAATCGTACCTCCAGACGCATTAATTGAAACGTCTGCAATCAATGGCAATAGCGGAGCAACAGTGCTGATGTATAATAGATTTCCATTCTGGTAATATTTTACGACAGACGATTCCACCGCTACTTTAAATACGTCACCACTAATGTATGTACTGAAAGTACCTCTGTTCGTTCCAGATTCCTGAATCTGCACGTTACCGGCAGCGGTCAGATAAAAAGCATATTGTATAGAAGTAAAATTACTATTGACATTTGTAGTACTCAAACCTGCCGCACGCAAAGTATTCGTTTCTGTAGCTGCAAATTGGAAATAGCCATTGTTCGCTACTGTATTCCATGAAGCGGCACCGCCGTCCCAGTTTCCATTGGATTGAAATTTACTCAGGTTATTTCCTGTAGCAATTACATAGTTCAAATCTGAGATCTTCCACCTTACCTGCTCTTCACCACTAAAACAAGCACTCGTAGCCGGTGTGCCTTGAATGTAAAATTCTACGTTACCCGGTGAAGAAATAGTTTTGTTTGTCAAACTATTCGATGCGTATGCAGCGCTTGTACATCCTACAAGATCAGGAGTAAGCACACATGTTACTACATCGTTTGCTGCAAGTGCAGTATTGGTATAGGTAGAACTGTTAGTTCCTGCATTTATACCATTGAGCTTCCATTGATAAACTGGTGCCACTCCTGCATTTAAAGCCGTAGCGGTAAAAGTGCCTGTATTGTAATTTCCAACCAATGCGTTAGTTACCGTTCCTGATAAAGTATTGATAGAAACATCAACGAGCATTGGCAAAGTCGGAGCAGTAGCACTAATATAAAGTAGTGTACCATTCCTATAATACTTCACTACGTTGGCTTCAACCGCTATTTTCAAGACATCGTTAGTCGCATAGCTTCCGAATGTACCTTTGCCAACGTTGGTTTCTATGATCTGTAACACACCTGTGTTGACCAGGTAAAATCCATATTGTACTGTGGCATTAGTGGCGTTGGTATTGCTGCTGCTTAACCCTACTACTCTTGAAGTATTTGTTTCTGTTGCAGTAAATTGAAAGTAACCGTTATTGTTTACCGTGTTATAAGAAGCAGCACCACCGTCCCAGTTTCCATTGGACTGTATTTTAGTCAAATTATTGGAAGAAGCCTGAAGATTTAATAAGTCCGAAACTTTCCATTTGACTTGTTCCTCTACGGCAGCACATGCCGTCACCGCTGCTGTACCTTGAATATAAAATTCTATGTTGGCAGAAGGAGCATTGGTTTTATAAGTAATCGTATTGGAAGGATAAGAAGAAGTGCTGCAACCGTTCAAATTAGGAGTAAGCACGCAAGTCACTAAATCACTGGGAGCCAATGCGGAATTTGAATACGTTGAGCCCGTTCCTACATTTCCACCGTTCAGCATCCATTGATAGGTTGGAGCAGTTCCGGCACTAGTAGCCACTGCATTGAAAACGCCTGCTGTATAATTAGAAACTAATGCATTATTGATCGTACCGCCGGTATTATTTATCGAAACATCGACAAGCAAGGGTAATGTTGGAGCAGTAGCACTGATGTATAGCAGATTACCATTCTGATAATATTTTACTACGCCAGCTTCTACCGCAATTTTCAATAAGTCTCCTGTAGTATATGTCCCTGTTGGTCCTTTAGCTGTTCCCGATTCCTGAATGGTTAAAACTCCACCTGTGTTCAGGTAAAAAGCATATTGTATACTCGTATAGTTGGCATTAGCATTGGTCGTACTCAAACCAGCTGCTCTAAGTTTTGTTGTTTCTAATGCAGTGAATTGGAAATAACCGTTATTGGATACCGTATTGAGTGATGCGGCGCCTCCATCCCAGGCATTGGTATTTTGAATTCTTGTTAAACTATTTCCAGAAACATTCAAACCGGTAGATAAGGAATCCCATACTACCTGAGCAACAGCTTCACTACAGCCGCTTGTTGCGGGAGTAGTTGAGATATAAAAATCACCAAAGTTATAAGTGGTTTTGAATTTGATCTTAACATTGTTCGATGTAGCAGGTGAAGGCGTACAGCCACCGGTACCGGCAGTAAAGACACAAGTCAATACATCATTCAATGCCAAAGTAGTATTTGAATACGTAGCACCCGTTCCTACGTTCGTTCCATTCAATTTCCATTGGTAAGAAGGACCAGTACCCAAACTTGATGCCGTCGCTTTGAAAGAGCCATTAGATAAGTTGCTGATGACCACTTTTTTCAAAGTACTGGCAGTAGTATTTAAAGAGGCATCGACAAACAAAGGAAGTGTAGGGGTTACCGCACTGTTATATACCAATACACTGTTTCTATAATACTTAACCTTACCTCGCTCTACTTTGATACGAATGGTATCACCTGTATTGTATGTACCATAGTTACCACGACTAGCATTGGATTCGTAAACTTCAAATGTTCCATCTGAGCGAAGGTATATACCAAATACTATAGAGGTGATATTGGCATCGGGATTCGTATTGCTTAACCCTATAGCACGAGCAGTATTGGTTTCATTGACAACTGTCTCTACATAACCGTTATTATAAACGCTGGCGGTAGAAAATGCTCCCGCATTCCAAGCACCTCCTGCTGTTGTTCTGCTCAAATCGGTGCTTGACGCTGCCGCATTTGCAAGACTTGACCAAACAACGTCTTCTAGTGTCGTATAACAACCGTAAGACGATGCATTAGGAGAAACCGTAACATTACATTGAGCAGAAACAATTGAAGTGCTAAAAAAGAAAGTTAGTACTAATGCAAACAAAAATTTCACATTAAAACTCAAGCAGTTAAAATTTATCATATACTATTGTAGGTGTAGGGCCTGCAAAGATACGTATAACTTAAGCGTGTGAATGAGATATGACGCAGGAATAGACCAAACCGACTAATCCTTCGATGAAAATTATTTAAAGAGAGATTACAAAAATGCTAATTGATGAAAAAAATTACACATATACTTCCAAAACTCTAATCGCTGATTTCGTAGTAACCACGACATGTTTCAAAGCTGCAGGTACCAGTAATACGTCGCCCGCTTTTATTGGTTCTGCCGAGAAGTCGCCTTCTACTTTTCCTTCTCCTTCTACACAAATTAAAATCGTAAAAGAATCACGCTTACCAACAGGTAATCCATAATGATGCGCGCTCTTTAATTCAATGACATTGGTATTAAAAAATTCACTTCTAACTACTTCCGCAGAACCGTTATTTTTTATTATGTATTTTGTTTTATACTCCGGATATACTGTAAAATCAAGTGCTTCCACACCATCCTTAACATGCAGCTCACGCTTATTCCCTTGATCATCTTTGCGATCGAAATCGTAAATACGGTACGTAATGTCTGACGTTTGTTGAATCTCCGCCAGCATAACGCCCTTGCCAATGTAGTGAATTCTACCCGCAGGCATAAAAAACACATCCCCTGATTTTACTTTTTCGAAATTTAGGAAATCAAGCGAATGCCCTTGTTGAATGGCTTTAGCGTATTCTTCTTTGGTCGTTTCTTTTGCAAAGCCACTGTTGAGTGTCGCGCCTTGATCAGCCTGCATGATGTACCACATCTCTGTTTTACCTTTGCAGCCGTGTTTCTCTTTCGCTAATTTATCATCCGGATGCACTTGCACCGATAAGTCATCGTTAGCATCGATGTATTTAATGAGCAAAGGAAATTCTGTACCGAATGCTGCACTTACTTTTTCACCCAATAACTTTCCTTTGAATTCATTGCATAAACTTTGCAAGTCCTTCCCTTTCAAAGCACCGTTTAATACTTCAGACACATTGCCTGAAACAGCCGACAATTCCCATGTTTCGCCGCAATTGGACAAAGGAGAAAAATCTTTACCCAATACTTCTTTTATTTTTTTTCCGCCCCAGATTTTCTCTTTGAAAATAGTCTTGAAACGCAATGGATAATTCAAACTCATAAGAACAATATCTACACCCGAATTTGAACATTTTTTTTACATCCACCAACAATTAATAGTGGTAAGTTATCAGTGATCAGCGGTCAGTAAGTAAATACCCTATGAAACATCGATCAAGTGATAACATCCCGATTCTCCGGATACAGAGAGGATATCAAACCGAATGCGCCCATGCCAGTTACAGCGCAGCATGTATCCCTCGGCCGTTTGATAAATCATATCCATTTTTTTTCGACTCACCCACTGCTCGGGATAACCATACTTATCGTTCTTTCTTGCTTTCACCTCCACGAACACCAAAATTTCTCCATCCTTGAAAATAAGGTCTATCTCTCCCTTTCCATACCTAAAATTAGACGCTTGCAGCACATAGCCTTTTTGTTGTAAAAAATGTGAGGCCTTCAGCTCGGCTTCTTTGCCGATGGCCACTTTAGAAAAAGTCATAGAGAGTGGTTAAGATTAAAAAATTTATTTAAGTGAAGATAGATAAAAAGATGATTTAATGGCACTTTTTGAAACGTATTGTTAGGATAAGTATTGCTTTTCTATTTTGGGCATATCCCCGCTGTATGCCTTTCATTTCATACAATCTTAGTACTGCGCGGTCGGGCTTTCGCCACTCGCTTTCCCGCTGAAAAAGCGGGAAGAGCTCAAACAATGGCTCAATCCCTTATGCAAATTAAAAGATTTAACGAAGTGCATGGTGCGGCTGGCGTCCACGGAAAGAGCGAATTTCGGAAGACATTCTTTTAATTAACTACGTGTATTATAAGGATCCAGAATGTCTTCTGAAATTGCTTTTGGTGGCTCCCTTTTCTTTTGTTACTTTTCTTTTGGGAGAGCAAAAGAAAAGTAAAGGCTCGTACGAAGAACGATACTCTTCGTCTTGCTGTTTATTTGTATATTTGCACAACATATTACCATTTTGAACCACATAAAAAACACACATACTACCCTCATCGACCTCGGTATGATCGATTACAAAGAAGCCTGGGACTACCAAGCTACTTTGTTTGATCAAATCGTGCAATT
This sequence comes from Chitinophagaceae bacterium, assembly GCA_028288405.1. GTDB lineage: Bacteria > Bacteroidota > Bacteroidia > Cytophagales > Cytophagaceae > JACMQM01. The sequence goes on along the minus strand of JAQBNS010000142.1, from coordinate 20,111 downwards.
GAAATTACAAAACCGCAACCTTCCGGAAGACCAGCAACAGCCTACACCCAACTACCTCATTACCTGTCAGCATCCCCATGTCTTTACCTTAGGCAAAAGCGGAAGTCGCGATCATCTGTTGGTGAGCAATGATGAATTAGAAAAAAAAAACATCGGGTTTTATGAAAATAACCGTGGAGGGGACATCACGTACCACGGCCCCGGCCAATTGGTGGTATATCCTATCCTTGATCTTGAAAATTTTTTTACAGACATTCACCGCTACATGCGCATGCTGGAAGAAAGTGTCATCCTCACCCTCAACGATTACGGCATTACAGCAGGCCGCTCAGCCGGGCAAACCGGTGTTTGGTTCGATAGTGAAAATCCTGCCAAAGCCCGTAAAATTGCGGCCATGGGTGTAAAAACAAGCCGTTGGGTAAGCATGCACGGGTTGGCTTTCAATATTGAAGCCTCTCTGGATCACTTTAAAATGATTGTGCCTTGTGGAATCGCCGATAAAGCAGTTACTTCCATGCACCTGGAAACAACGCAACACCTTGCCTTCGATGACGTAAAAGTCATATTAGTGGGACACCTGGCGTCTCTTTTCAACATGACGTTAGACAAAAAATAGTACGCATGAAAAAAGACATTTTATTCCCTGTAGTAAAAGGGGTTTACATCGCGATCGCTCATGGAGAGCAACAAACAGAAGAAGCTACCCTTTGGCAGGTGATTCTGATTAATGAAAATAACTTTGCCCTGGAAAGTGTGACCATCAGCTCCAGAGGATATGGTTTGCTGGACGAAAAAGAAGTGGAAACTTCTGTGCTTCGCCATTTTTTCCCTACCGTAGAAGCTCAAAGTTACCAGGTCGTGGAATTGATCGATCCCGCGGTATTCAACATCAACAACGAGTTCTGGGTAAGCTACTTTGTAGGCAGCCAGATGTACGACAAAAAATTTATTTTTTTACCGGAAAGCATTATCAAAAAAAACATGACTTATATTCCTATATTGGACAAAGAAGGCATCCTTCACAGTTGATTTTTTAAACTTTTACCTTTCACTCACATGAGATTAACCAAACTTTCCCTGGAGGAAATACTTTTTATCGACATCGAAACGGTGCCGCTTTACTCCTCTTTTCAACAATTAGACAACGCAGGACAACCGCTTTGGATCAAAAAAGCGCAACAACGCTATCCCGACATGGATTCGGAAGAAGCCTATGAACAAAAAGCCGGTATACATGCTGAATTTTCCAAAGTGCTTATTACAGGTTGTGGCTTTTTTCATAAGTCAGACAACCAACTCATTTTCAGAGCCAAAACTTTCCATGGGGAAAATGAAAAGGAATTATTAGAAGGCTTCATACAACTCATAGACCAAAGCAAACGTAAGAGTTTTAGGGTGCTCTGTGCCCATAATGGAAAGGAATTTGATTTCCCTTTTCTCTGCCGGAGAATGCTGGTCAACGGATTAAATATCCCGCCGGTACTGGATCTGGCAGGTAAAAAACCTTGGGAAGTCTTACACCTGGATACCTTGGAACTGTGGAAGTTTGGTGATCGGAAGCACTACACTTCGCTGGAATTAATGGCTTACACGCTGGGAATTCCTTCCGCCAAAAGTAGTTTCAACGGATCAATGGTACATGAAGCCTACAGAAGTTATGGCATCAGGCGCGAACTCCTTGATTATTGTTTGGACGATGTAGTATTATTGGCTCAAGTATTTCTTAAATTGAGAAATGAACCTTTGCTTTCGAGCGAACAAATTATAAGAACACATTAGGGGATTAGATTAACAGCATGTCTCGAAAACAGCTCACCGAAGAAAACTTTTTATTAGACGTCAGGGATTTGAAAACCTATTTCCCTAGCGAGCAAGGCATCGTGAAAGCGGTTGACGACGTGAGCTTCACGCTCCGACGCGGTGAGACGGTAGGCATTGTCGGTGAATCCGGTTCTGGAAAATCGGTAACTGCATTATCCATCATGGGCCTCATCAATCGCAAGCACAGCTTGCCCATGCAAGGCAATATCTTTTTCAACTCTCCTTCCAAAGGCATCATTGACCTTACCCATTTAACGCCTAAGGAATTTCAAAACGAAAGAGGCAATGAAATCTCCATGATCTTCCAGGAGCCGATGACTTCACTCAATCCGGTGTTTACCTGCGGTGATCAGATCAGAGAAACAATATTGGCACACCGTAAAGTTTCAAGGCAACAAGCGCACGAACTCACACTGGAACTGTTTGAAAAAGTACAGCTTCCAAGACCAAAAGACATTTACAATTCCTACCCTCATCAAATTTCCGGCGGACAAAAACAACGTGTCATGATTGCCATGGCCATGTGTTGCAATCCGTCACTGATGATTGCAGACGAACCGACCACGGCACTGGATGTGACCGTACAGGCACGCATTCTGGATCTCATGCGTAACCTGCGCGATGAAAACAACATGTCCATGTTGTTCATCACACATGATTTAGGTGTAGTAGCAGAAATCGCAGATTACATCATTGTCATGTACCGCGGCAAGATTGTAGAACAAGGACCGATCTTCGATATCTTCTCCAATCCTCAGCATCCTTATACCAAAGGCTTGCTCGCTTGCAGACCAAGATTGGATATCAAACTGAAAGTATTGCCTGTTGTATCCGATTTCATGACCGTCAACGAAAACGGCATCATCACAGAACGCGATAAAAATATTTCTGTAGTCGATGCCTTGATTGATAACATTCAGATCGACGAAGAGCTTAGAGAAAAAAACCGGTTGAAAAGAGTGGATACCCAACCTCAATTGGTGATCAAAAATCTTAAAACCTATTTCACCAATAAAAGAAATTTCTTAGGTAAACCGTTAGACTTCACCAAAGCGGTAGACGATGTATCCTTTGAAGTATATCCGGGGGAAACCATCGGACTGGTAGGTGAATCAGGATGCGGCAAGACTACCTTGGGAAGAAGCATCCTCCGTCTGGTAGAACCTACTGCAGGTCAAATCATCTTCGAAGGCGAAGACATCACACACATCAAGCACGAACGTTTGCGAGAATTGCGCAAAGACATGCAGATCATTTTCCAGGATCCTTATTCTTCTCTTAATCCGAGAATGACCATCGGTGAAGCCATCATCGAACCGATGCGTGTCAACGATGTACTGGAAAGCGATTACCAGCGCGTAAAGAAAGCCATCGAATTACTGGAACGTGTAAACCTCCACGGCAATCATTTCAACCGATACCCGCACGAGTTTTCAGGAGGACAACGTCAACGGATTTGCATTGCGCGCGCATTGGCTTTGTCACCTAAGTTTATCGTATGCGATGAATCCGTTTCTGCCCTGGACGTTTCGGTACAAGCGCAAGTGTTAAACTTGCTCAACGAATTAAAAGAAGAATTCAAATTCACTAATATTTTTATTTCACATGACCTGTCTGTTGTTAAATTTATCTCTGACAGAATCATTGTGATGAACAAAGGAAAAATCGTGGAAGAAGGAGACGGCGAGGACGTCTACAACCATCCGCAAAGCGATTATACCCAAACCCTCATATCATCTATACCGCAGATCGATTTTGATGCCTTAAGAAAAAAGCGGACGTCATCTAACAAAGGAGAATTATTCCAATGAGAAAAAAAGAAACTAAAAGACCCACCAAAGACTCCCCCTCTAGCTCTAAGCCAAACGCCAATATTCCGGAACCCGAACAGGTTCTGAAATTCATAGAAAAAAAATCGGAACACAAACCGAAAATTTCGGATCTGATACGAGAATTTAACATCCGAAAAAATCAAGACCAGGAAGCCTTCAAAGACATGGTATTCCTGATGATCAAAAACGGAAAAATCATAAAAGGAAAAACAGGTCAGTTGAAAATCGCCGGTCAAAAAATGCGCGGCGACATCAAGCAAGGCCGTGTAGATTTTGTCAATGCACGCTACGCCTATGTGATCGTAGAAGGCAGTGACAAAGACATCTGGGTATCGGGCATGAAAATGCAAAACGCATTGGACGGCGATATCGTGGAAGTGATGGTGTATGAAAACTCCGTCAACAATCCTCACAAAGGACCGGAAGGTGAAATCACCAAAATCATAGAACGCAAACGCGATGAGTTTGTCGGTAAAATAGAAATATCCAACCGCTTCTCTTTCGTGAGAGCAGACAGCAGAAAAATGTATGTCGATATTTTTATTCCGGCAGAGCTGGTGAATAAAGCAGAGACAGGAGATAAAGTTGTTGTAAAAATTATCGAATGGCCAGGCAGAGCGAAAAGTCCTGTCGGTAAAGTCATCAAGAACTTAGGCAAGGCCGGTACCAACGACGCAGAGATTCACTCGATCTTAGAAGAATACGGTTTGCCTTATGAATTTGCAGAATCTGTTATCCGTGATGCGGAAAATATTTCAGAAAAAATTTCACCGGAAGAAATCAAACGCAGAAGAGATTTCAGAAACATTACAACGTTTACCATCGATCCTTTCGATGCGAAAGATTTTGACGATGCGCTTTCCATACGCCCACTCGAAAATGGGTTATGGGAAATCGGTGTACACATTGCCGATGTGACGCATTATGTCAAAATGAATTCCGTATTGGAAAAAGAAGCCAGCCAACGTGCTACCTCTGTCTACCTGGTAGACCGTGTGGTACCGATGCTTCCGGAAAAACTATCCAACGGATTATGTTCGCTTCGTCCTAACGAAGACAAATTGACATTCTCTGCCGTGTTCAACATAGACGAAGAAGGAAAGATCCATGACGAATGGTTTGGAAGAACCATTATCCATTCTGATCGCCGCTTTACTTACGAAGAAGTACAAGAGGTGATAGAAAACGGTAAAGGCGATTACGATAAAGAAATTTTGTTGATGAACAAGATCGCTTACAAACTGCGCGAAGAACGTTTCAGAAAAGGATCAATCAGTTTTGAAAGCGTAGAAGTAAAATTCAAGCTCGATGAAAAAGGCGTGCCGCTGGAAGTGGTGAACAAAGTCCGCAAAGACGCGCATAAATTAATTGAAGATTTCATGTTGCTGGCCAATAAAAAGGTAGCGGAGTTCGTCTACAAACAAAGAAAAGGCCCGGCAGAAAAAAACACCATGGTATACCGTGTACACGATAATCCGAATTCAGAAAAGCTCGCTGCATTGGCGGTCTTTGCAAAAAAATTCGGCTATGAAGTACGTTTGGAAGACGAAGGAAAAATTTCTACTTCCTTAAACAAACTATCGGTAGACGTAGAAGGCAAACCGGAACAAAACGTATTGCAAAGTTTAGCGATCCGTACCATGGCCAAAGCGATCTACACCACAGAAGCAGAACCGCACTTTGGTCTGGCTTTCAAACATTACACGCACTTTACTTCACCGATTCGCCGTTACCCCGATATGATGGTGCATCGCTTGCTGCAGCATTACCTGGACCAGGGCAAACCGGTCGATAAGAAAATGCTGGAAGAACAATGCCAGCACTCTTCCGACATGGAGAAGAAAGCATCCGAAGCAGAACGTGCTTCCATCAAATACAAACAGGTAGAATACATGTCTATCCTGGCCAAAGAAGGAGATACTTTTGAAGGAATGATTTCGGGTGTCACAGACTTTGGTATCTTTGTCGAAATTATCAGTAACAAGTGCGAAGGCATGGTGCGCATCAGCGACATGACCGACGACTACTACGTGTTTGATCCGGACAACTACCGCTTGGTCGGCAAAGGGAAAAAGAAATTTTATACCCTCGGCGACAAGGTATTGGTGAAAGTCAAGAAAACAGATTTAGAAAAAAGAACCATAGACTTAGAATTAGCTACGCTACAATAAAACTATGCTTGCCAATACAGAGAATATCGTCAAAAAAATCAATCTGACACTGAGCAAAACTTCTTTTGGTGAAAAGCCCAAAGAGTTGTACGAACCCATCGATTACATGCTGGCTCTGGGTGGCAAACGCATGAGACCTTTGGTATCGGTACTCAGCTACCTCATCTTCAAAGAAGATTACGAAAGCGCCATCAAGCCGTCTTTATCCCTGGAAGTGTTTCACAACTTCACCCTGATGCACGATGACATCATGGACCAGGCGCCTTTGCGCAGGGGACAAGCTACCGTGCATGAGAAATGGAATCCCAACACTGCTATCCTTTCGGGAGATGTAATGTTGGTGAAAGCGTATGATTTGTTGCTGGACCTGGAACCGGAAGTGCTGAAACAAGTCGTCACTTTATTCAACCAATGCGCTACGCATGTATGCGAAGGACAACAACTGGACATGCTGTTTGAAACACGCAACGATGTGACCGTGGAAGAGTACCTGGAGATGATCCGCCTGAAGACAGCGGTGTTATTAGGATTCAGCATGCAGCTTGGCGGTATTTTGGCCGGTGCTCCTAAAAAAGACACGGCTTATTTATACCAGGCCGGTGTAGCGATCGGTATTGGATTTCAACTCAAAGATGATTTGCTCGATACCTTTGGTGATCCGGTAAAGTTCGGCAAAAAAGTAGGCGGTGACATCAGTAGCAATAAAAAAACATTTTTGCTCATCCGCGCGGCTGAATTGGCCAAAGGTAAAGACGCACAGGAACTGACCAAACTACTGAGCGAAAAAGACTCCCCGCAAAAAATCAAAGGCGTTACCGGTTTATACACCAAGCTTGGTGTAGCCGATGAAGCCAACGCACAGATCCAACAATACTTCAACAGCGGATTGGAAAGCCTCGCCAAAGTGAAAGGATCTATTTTCAGACGCGGACAGTTGAAACAATTTATCTCACAATTAATCGAGCGCGAAAGTTAAATTTTATGATACCAGTTTCTATGACCCTTTTGTTGATCGGTATTATCTCAGCATTTACTTTCGTTGCGTTTAACAATCGGAGGCTATTCGATGCCTGGATACTTTATCCCTATCGTATGGAAGAGAAAAAAGAGTATTATCGCTTTTTGACTTCCGGTTTGATTCATTCCAATATTACACATTGGTTATTCAACATGTTTGCGTTCTATTTTTCAGCAAGCAATCTGGAATCGAGTATAGGCAGTTTTCACATGGCTGCTATATTAATTTTAGGAATTGTCCTTTCAGATTTACCAACCTTTGTGAAACACCGCAATAACCGGGGATACCGCTCATTAGGTGCATCAGGAGGCGTTTCAGCTATCATCTTTGCCTCCATCATGCTTCATCCACTTGATAGAATGCTGGGGGGAATGCCCGCCTTTATTTTCGCAATACTTTACTTATTATATTCTTACTACCAAAGTAGATCAGAATCTGGTGACAATATCAACCATGGCGCTCACTTTTATGGAGCCGTAATAGGTATTGCGTATATTCTGGTGTTAAATCCTTTCACCCTCATTACTTTCTTTGAACAACTGCTGAGCTGGAGAATTTTCTAAAAAATTATTCCCTATACTAAAAAATCCCAGCCAATAGTGGCCGGGATTTTTTATTGTTCATTTTTTGAATGACTACTTCACTAACAATTTCCCTACCCCTACAAACTCTCCCTTGCTCATTACCTTGTAGAGGACATACCTGGTGATAAAACCGGCAAGAGAAACAGAAGTGATCTCCTTTCAATGTACTGGATTAAACTTCATGACTGGAAAGGTCGAGAATAGTCAATAGCGCATCAATAAAGAAACTCCTGGACTATCTGTTAGCAGGACAGAAGAAAGATTCCCCCAGGCTCCCAAAAGGCCTCCCTGTCCTAAAATACCGGAAATGACCTTTAGGCAATTTGTGATTGGATTCAAAGCCTGTAGATCCATTTACAAAATACTGAGCCTGAGAAGGCGTGATTGCGAGCAAAAACAGCATTAAAACAAAAAGGTCCAGAAATAACATTTCAGGACCTTTTTAATGATTTTGGAAAGACTAAGCTTCCAAAGGCTCGATAGACACGAATGAACGGTCTTTTTGGCCTTTTTTGAAGACTACTTTGCCATCGATCAAAGCAAACAATGTATGGTCTCTTCCGATTCCAACATTCTTTCCAGGATGATGTTTTGTACCTCTTTGTCTTACAATGATGCCACCCGCTTGAGTAGACTGACCACCGTATACTTTAACGCCTAGGCGTTTGCTATGTGATTCGCGACCGTTTTTGGAACTACCCGCACCTTTTTTGTGAGCCATAGTATAATTAATTTACAATAGTTTCGATTAAAACCTTACTTAAACACTGTCTGTGTCCTTGGAATTTTCTGTAGCCTTTTCTTCTTTTCTTTTTGAAGATAAGAACTTTATCGTCTTTCAGGTGATTTACGATTTTGCCAGAAACTGAAGCACCAGCTACTACTGGAGCACCAACTACTACTGAACCTCCGTTACTTACCAAAAGAACCTGGTCAAAACTGATGGCAGCACCTTCTGCGCCCTCCAGTCTGTTGGTATAAATGAATTTGCCAGCTTCCACTTTGTGTTGTTTACCGGCGATATCTACAATTGCGTACATGGTATTATTCCTGTTAATTTTTTTCGGAAAAGGACTGCAAACATATCACACAATTTCTAATAAAGCAAGTAATTCCTGAGAATATCTCCAGTCGTGGGGAAATAAGTCCTGTGGAAAAGTTTCAAAGATTTAACAATCCTCCAAATTCATCCAAAATCGCACAAGCTTTACTTAAAAAAGGTGTGTCTATCTTTCTGTAAAATAGGCTCTTTAAAGCGAAATAAACAAACCTCCTCCGGTACGTTTTGATCTCATTTCTTACATTGACAAACGAGGTCGATTTTATCATATTTGTATTCAGGCCGAGAGACACCTGAAAAACCTTTTCTATTCACCAGCTAGGCTCAAACTTTTGATGGGCATTAATTGTTGCCTCTGAATAGGAATTCCAAAAATAAAAAACGATATTATTATTCATAAAATGAGTGCAAAAAACGACCATCTTAACGAGCCTTTACTCGCCGAAAACAAAAACCGGTTTGTACTGTTCCCTATCAAATACTCTGATATTTGGCAGATGTACAAGCAGGCAGAAGCCAGCTTCTGGACGGCAGAGGAAATCGACCTTTCCCAGGATTTAACGGATTGGGCGAAACTCAACGACGGCGAAAGACACTTCGTAAGTCACGTATTGGCGTTCTTCGCTGCCAGCGACGGTATTGTCAACGAAAACCTGGCAACAGGCTTCCTGGAAGAAGTACAATACCCGGAAGCGAAATGCTTCTACGGTTTTCAGATCATGATGGAAAACATCCATTCTGAAACCTATTCCCTGCTCATCGACACGTACGTTAAAGACCCGGCTGAAAAAGACCATTTGTTCAATGCCTTGGAAACAGTGCCTTGTGTAAAAACCAAAGCGGACTGGGCCATGCGTTGGATCACCAACGGTAACTTCATCGAACGTCTGATTGCTTTCGCGGCCATTGAAGGTATTTTCTTCTCCGGTAGCTTCTGCTCGATCTTCTGGTTGAAAAAAAGAGGCTTGATGCCCGGCTTGAGCTTCTCCAACGAATTGATCTCAAGAGACGAAGGATTGCACTGCGATTTCGCTTGCTTACTGTACACTCAATACATCGACAATAAATTGCCTCAGGAAAAAGTATTGGAAATCATTGCTGATGCCGTGAAGATCGAACAAGAGTTCGTTGTTGACGCATTGCCTGTTGACTTGATCGGTATGAACTCAAAGTTAATGTCTCAATACATTGAGTTTGTTGCCGACCGCCTACTGTTAGCGCTGGGTTGCCCTAAGCATTATAATGCTACCAACCCATTTGATTTCATGGAAATGATTTCACTGCAAGGCAAAACGAATTTCTTTGAAAAAAGAGTTTCGGAATACCAAAAAGCCGGTGTAATGACCGATAAAGCATCAAACAAGTTTAGTCTGGACGAAGATTTTTAGAGATCGTTCATTAATAAGGGAAACAATACTTAATACATTAAAAAAAGGGAGCAGAAATTATGTTAGTACTTAAACGAGACGGCAGACGCGAATCTGTAAAATTCGACAAGATCACAGCACGCATTGAGAGGCTTTGCTATGGCTTGGACCTGAACTTCATCAATCCGATTATCATCGCGCAACGTGTGATCGACGGTTTGTATGACGGCGTGACCACCGAAGAGCTGGACCATTTGGCGGCTGAAACGGCGGCATCGTTCACCACCAAACACCCGGACTACGCCATCCTTGCAGCGCGTATCGCAGTGTCTAATCTTCACAAGAAAACTAGTAAGTCTTTCTCGAATACAATGAAAAGACTTTACACTTATATAGATCCTAAAACAGGAGAAAATGCTCCGCTGTTGTCTAAGGAAACGTACGAATTCATCCGTAACCACGCGGCTCAGCTGGATTCTACGATCATCTACGACCGTGACTACGGATACGATTACTTCGGTTTCAAAACCCTGGAAAAATCTTACCTGTTGAAACTCGACGGTAAGATCGCTGAAAGACCTCAGCACATGCTGATGCGTGTGGCTTGCGGTATTCACGCGGACGACATCGAAGCAGCAGTGGAAACCTATCATTTGCTCTCTGAAAAATGGTTCACCCACGCTACCCCTACTTTATTCAACGCCGGTACGCCTAAACCTCAATTGTCATCTTGCTTCCTGTTGACAATGAAAGAAGACAGCATCAGCGGTATCTACGAAACATTACAACAATGCGCCAAGATCTCTCAATCTGCCGGCGGTATTGGTTTGAGCATACATAACATCCGCGCTACAGGATCATACATCAAAGGCACCAACGGTACGTCTAACGGTATCATCCCGATGTTGCGCGTATTCAACGACACAGCGCGCTATGTAGACCAGGGCGGTGGAAAGCGTAAAGGTGCTTTCGCGATTTACCTGGAAGCATGGCATGCGGACATCTTCGAATTCCTGGACTTGAAAAAGAACCACGGTAAAGAAGAAATGCGTGCGCGTGACTTGTTCTATGCCCTATGGGTAAATGACTTGTTCATGAAGCGCGTAGAAGACAACGGCGACTGGTCATTGTTCTGTCCACACGAAGCACCTGGTCTTGCCGATACATACGGTAAAGATTTTGAAAACCTGTTCGAGAAATACGAACGCGAAGGAAAAGCACGCAAGACGATCAAAGCGCAAGAACTTTGGTTTGCTATCCTGGAAGCGCAAGTGGAAACAGGTAACCCGTACATGTTGTACAAAGACCATTGCAACCGCAAGTCTAACCAGAAGAACTTAGGTACCATCAAGTCTTCGAACTTGTGTACAGAGATTTTGGAGTTCACTTCTCCTGACGAAGTAGCGGTATGTAACCTGGCTTCTTTGGCTTTGCCTAAATTCGTCATCAACGGTGTATTCGATCACCAAAAATTATACGATGTTACTTACGTAGCAACGAAAAACCTGAACAAGATCATCGACATCAATTACTACCCGGTAATCGAAGCGGAACGTTCTAACAAACGTCACCGTCCGATCGGTTTGGGTGTACAAGGATTGGCCGATGCTTTCATCCTGATGCGTATGCCGTTTGATTCTCCGGAAGCAGCGGGCATGAACAAAGACATCTTCGAAACCATTTATTACGCAGCCATGACGGCTTCTATGGATTTGGCTAAGAAGCTAGGCCCTTACGAAACCTTCAAAGGTTCTCCGGTATCTAAAGGTATTTTCCAATTTGACATGTGGGGTGTAACGCCTGAGTCAGGCCGATACAACTGGGAAGCCTTGAAAAAAGAAGTGAAGAAACACGGTGTGAGAAACTCTCTATTGGTTGCTCCGATGCCAACGGCTTCTACTTCTCAAATCTTAGGTAACAACGAATGCTTCGAACCTTATACGTCTAACATCTACAGCCGTCGCGTATTGTCAGGTGAGTTCGCTATCGTGAACAAACACTTGTTGAAAGACTTGATCAAGCTTGGATTGTGGAACGATAAGATGAAGCAGCGTTTGATCGAACAAAACGGTTCGGTACAAAGCATCAACGAAATTCCTCAAAACATCAAGGACCTTTACAAAACCGTTTGGGAACTGAAACAAAAAACATTGATCGACATGGCAGCCGATCGTGGCGCATACATCTGCCAAAGCCAAAGCCTGAACGTATTCGTAGACCAACCGAACTTCGGTAAGTTGACTTCAATGCACTTCTACGCCTGGAAGAAAGGTTTGAAAACAGGTATGTACTACTTGCGTTCTAAATCTGCTGCTGATGCGATCAAGTTTACGATCGACAAAGAACAGGCAACAGACGGTACAGTCGGCAACGCTGCCGCTGCCACAGCTGCTGCAGCCGACGCACAACAAAAGATCAGCGACATGGCTTGCTCTCTGGACAATCCGGAAAACTGCGAGGCTTGCGGGTCTTAAGCATTAGCTCATTTCATAAAAAAAGCTGCTCTGAAAAGAGTAGCTTTTTTTTTACAAAATAACGGTGATGAAGTTGTTAGTTGTTAGTTGTTAGTTCCGCTAATTCTTACTGATTACTTTATTACTAAGTGTCTTGCCCCTAATCCCCTACTAACAACTAATAACTAATAACTAACAACTTCTTTCTATGAAACACTTCATCCTTCTATTCCTCGCATTAACATTAACCACTGCCTCTTTCGCTCAAAAAAAGAAAACTGACTCCAAGCAACCCGCAGCGACCGCCATTGTCGCCGATCAGCCGAGAACTAAAAACTTTTTATTGAAGACCAACCGCTTTACCGGTCATACACACCGCGCGGTATTCAACACCAAAAAATTCACCGGTGATTTGGGACAGATGGTGCGCTACGAACGTTACGCGAAGAAATTGTACGAAGAAAAAAATTACCAGGAAGCGGTGTACTTCTCTAAGCGTGCACGCATGTATGGCTCTGCTGCATTAGCGGCCAACTCAGCCATCGCAACGTCTGACGGCAAGTTCAGCGCCGAAGAAGAAACAATCACCACGGGTATGCCTTCTGATGAAGAATTGGAGAAGCGTATTACGGATTCAGGTTCTACTCCGCTGACGGATGAGAGTTTGATGGCGGGGAATTTGGGGTTGGAGATTAAATAGTGCTAAAACAAAATTCTAAAAATATGAACTTAGTTGAATTTATAAAATCTAAAATTTCAAGATCAAGCCAGTTCAAAACTTTTGCAAATGATGTTCTTGATGATAAAAACTTTCCAGTAGAAAAGTCAGAAGAGGAAATTATTGACTATCTCAATTTCCAAACAAAAAGAGGAGATACAAATGAAACATTCCAAAAACTACTCAAGGAATATAAAAAGCATATAAAAAATAATCAAAATAAAATATTCGATTTTACAGAAGCCAAATTTTCTGTTCTTAAATCAGAACACTGGAAATATTATAAAGAGAACTTCCCAGTTGACAAAGTTTACCTTGTCGGCAAAGATAGTGATATTTATAAAATCTATTTCGTTGATTCAAAAAGTAAAACAGCACTTTACATAGACCCTAAATCTGATACCAGCTTAAATGATACATCAATATACAAAGAGGAGAATATACGTATTGGCAATGCAACAAGGGAAGTCTCTGTAATAGATGCTTTAAACCTTTTAGAAAAATGTACATATGATTCAGGTTCAAAACCAAATGCAGCTAAATTTTTAGAAATAATAGATTTTTTGAGACTAAAATAATATCTCATTATGAAAAGTTTCTACGATAAAGAAGAATATACTATTCTTGATATTGAATCATTAATAACTAATGAAGTCGAAGAATCTATATATCTTGACTTTAAGGAGTCTGCAGCTTTAGACAAAACTGATGGCAAAAGGAAGGAGATATCGAAAGATGTATCTTCTTTCGCAAACTCTGATGGTGGAATTATTATTTATGGAATTAAAGAAGAAAATCACAAAGCATCCGCCTTATCCTTTATAAATGGAAACGTGTATACAAAAGAATGGCTTGAACAAGTTATAAACTCTGGAGTCCAAAGACACATTCCTGATTTGAAAATATTCCCAATAAGGCAAGATGGTAAAATCGAAAATACTATATATATCATTAAAGTACCCAAAAGTTCGGAAGCACCGCATATTAGTAAAGATAAGAGATTCTATAAGAGATTTAATTTTGAATCGGTAGCGCTGGATGAATATGAAATCAGAGAACTATACAACCGAAAAACTAAATCTATACTTGCAGTCAACTCTTGGAAAATTTACAAAACAGAATCGGACGAAGATAATACAACTAAATTTCAATGCGAAGTCTGTATATCAAATGACGGTGATATACCAGAAGCTTCATACAAATTGAATATTTATTTAAAAAATTATAATAAACACCTAGATGTTTCTTGGAGCAGAGATCATACTAACATAGATTATACTGTCTTAGAAACTACTAGAGTAAAAATATCTTCCGTTGGAAAAGTCCCAATTTTCCCTAATGAAGTAGTTAATGCAATTCGTTTTAATATTACTGTTCAAAACGAAAAAATAATTCCAGCTCTTACTGATGTTCAAATTGAAATTCGCGTACTATATCCAGGAGGAACAGATGCTATGCATACGGATTTAGATGATATTCTAAAAAAGGTAATTGGTCAGGATAATTCATAATAAATGACCTAAATGCTTTTCTGTTGTGCAAGCATTTTCTGCTGGCGCAAGCATAGAGCGTCCCGCTCGGGCCAAGGTTAAGAATAAAAGATTTAAGTTAAAACGGAATAAAAGTAATTGATAACAATAAGTTCATCGCTTATTCATCCCCGAGCGATATGCCCTACGTCCCATTAGACACGAGCAAGATGCTCGCGTCAGCACAGATTGGAAACTAAAAAGACATTGAAATGATAGCAAAAGATCCAGTAGAGATATTTAACTTGTATTCTGTTTTACCAGGTTATGGAGAATCATCAATTGATTTACGTTGTAAGGACAATAGTGTTGAATTAGTTGTTGGGTATGATTCTAAAAGTGCTGAACTTCAAAATATAACGTTCCTATTTGAGGGCTGTGTTGCATTCGAATTTGCTTCTTTCCCTGGTATTACAATGTATACTAATGAAAGGAATACAGAGATTAATTTAGGGTCATTAGTTGAGTTTAAAAGTTCTGATTATGCTGATGGTTGGGAAAAGCATTTGAATTATTTCAATAAGACTCTCAAGCACTTCTCGATACTTTTTCTATCAGAGAATAAACAGCTTAATATTTTGGCAAAAAATGTAGAAATAAACTGATTACTAGTTCTTACCTAACTATCGCAAGAGTGTCTATGAAACTTTAGACACGAGCAAAGAGGCACTGCACCAGCAGAATAATTTTAATTAAATATTTATAAAACCTTACACATGAAAAGCGGATACTTAATAGCCATCCTTCTGCTCTCCATAGCTGGCTCTTGTTTAGGACTTCTTAATTATGTCTTCAACGATGAATACCTTGATTTGTTCTTTAAACTTTCTACAACAGCGTTTCTATTCAGCGGCGTTTACCTCCTGTCTCAAAATGGCAGTTACCGTTACACACGGTATTACCGATGGTCGGCGCTCAGTATTACTCTTGTTCTTATAGGCACCGCATTTCAAATCATGCATTGGCCAATGGCATATGCGTTCTCCATTATTGCTACTCTATTGTTTTTATCCTTATATACCATTCACTTTGTCCATAAACCCATAAAGAAAGAACTGGATTGGATCAAACTTATTTTTGTTTATGCATACTTTGCAACTCAATGCATCAGATCACTTCATATTCCACTTCCGAAAGAAAGTTTTTTTATTCCTCACTTCATTTTAGCATATGCTTTGTTTTTATTCTTCTACAAAAAAAATGAACCTACTCCAATGAATATATTAGATGAAGAATAAAGGGATGAGCCTGCTCACGCGAGTATCTTGCTCGTGTCCCATAGTACATAGAGCGTCCCGCTCGGGCTAAGGTTAAGAATAGAAGATTTAAGTTAAAACGGAATAAAAGTAATTGATCATAATAAGTTCATCGCTTATTACATTCCCGAGCGAGACGCTCTATATAACTTTAGGAACGAGCAAAGATGCTCGCACCAGCAGACACACACCAAACACATAAAACGCTTAGTACATCCATGAAAAAACTCATCTGGCTTCCCTTAGCCATTCTTATACCACTCATGGCTTACCTTGTTTATCAAAAACAAACTGGCAGAGAAACGGATGTGAAAGACCTGGAAGGACTTGATATAGCCTATGCGAAAAGCATTGAGCTTCCTCTAGTCAATGACAGCATAGAAGTACTGGTCTACCAGTATTCAGGACCAGACTGTGGGAATACAACCGACGCAGAATACCGGGCTGTTTTTTTGCCTGACCTGTTGGAAGATCCTTATCGAAACATTTTATCTTCTCGCTATAAAAAACTTCGTGTCCTGACAGTATACGACAGTACACTAACGAATATTCCTGAAAACAAAAAACTATACTATTCGGGATACGGTGAGGTCAATACAAGAAAGCAGGTTTCGATCTATGAACAGTATAAATACCTGGAGAAAGACACCAGCATTCTTAAAACAGCGGCATATGCAGAAGGTATCTGGTCGATAGAAGTGCTATCCTACCCGGAAAAATAATAGCCGTTAAATTAAAAACTAACATTAAGCAAAATCACCATGCCCACATTTTTAGAAAAAATAGGTTTACAAACATCCTTCACCTGCGAGTTGGATATACAGCAGGAAGACTTTGTGTCTCGATTGAAGAAGCAAGTGGATAAGGGAGACCTGGGAGTTTTATTTGATACGTTCGATATTTTTTCCTCCAGCAAAAATGAGTACAAGGGAACAATAACGTCGAAAGGATTTGAAATAAGAAGGAAAGCAAAATTATTTTCAAACGGCTCAAACATGGCTGAAGCTAAAGGAACATTCGTTCAGCAGGATCAACGCTTGCTCATCCATACCACCATTGATGGTCTGCATCCGATGATGTTCTTTTTTCTCTTTTTTGTAGTGGTGATGTACGCTGTTGTATTTTCTTTCGCCAATCTGGGTGGCGCTATTTTCTTTTTTATTCTTCATGGTTTATTGATGATCAGTATTCCCTACTTTATCATGCGCAGAGGTACGAAAAGCTTGAAAAGAGAATTGGAAAGAGAATTTTATTTCGTGGCTAAAAACTAATCTTTATTATTATCACCCGCTGGCGCGAACATCTACCGTTTAAAGCGACCGCTAAGATTAAGATAGAAAAATCAAGTTAACAAAATGAAAATAAGCAACATACTTTTATCCTGGCTGATCAGTATTCTTATTGCAATCTTCGCTGAATATCCTCTATGCACAATGGTTCAGTATACGATGCACTTGTTTTTGATATTGATGTTTTTAACTGTCACATCACAATCGATTGCCTACTTTATCATTAGTTTTTTTGATGGCCGCCTAATCTACATGTTCAGTCTTTCTCTTTTGTCACATGTATTAGCGTTCTCAGCATTGGCCTATTTTATTCCGGAAAGAAAAAATTATGCTTTAGACGACGTTGTAGCCTTAACTGGAATCTTTGCCGTTTCTAATTTTATATTTACAGCTTTGTCTATTTTACTTACATACAAATTCATTCGCGATACGCCAGATAAATAAATACACGTACATCATGAAAATATATTTTATTGTATCATTCTTCTTAATCATCCCTATCTATAAAAGCGACGCACAAACTATTCCTGCACGTCCTGATTTAAGCAGTCTTCGGGAAGCATTTAAAAAATCTAAAAACGATTCCCTCTTTATCAGTAATCATTCCGATTATGTATATCAAATCGATACGGTCCATATTTACATGCCGGGGTCTTATCTTTATCCTACAGACAGTTTGTGTGATCTCGCGAAAAAGGGAGATGTGATCGGCCCATTTGAAGACGAGCAATACGAAGTGCTGATCAAAATCGTAGGCAGTGCAGATGGATATTTTATGCGTGTGAGTCACATCTTGCTTGGAAGAAGTAACGGTGCAAGCGATGAAGATCTCACGGCAACAGGAAATCTCATCATCGACAAACTCAATACAGGAGTATCCTTTGCAACACTGGCGATAGAATTCGGACAGGATGGTTCTGCTGCGAGAGGCGGGGATTTGGGATGGTTTGGACAAAATGTAATGGTTACCGAATTTGAACAAGCCATTTTAAAACATAAGAAGGGAGATTACTTTTTAGTCTGGACGGAATTTGGTTTGCATGTCGTAAAAATTACCGAAGATTTTAAAAAGGGTAAACAGCAGATTTATATTGTACGATTGATACGCGATAAGAAATAAGTTCAGATATCCATCCATTCTACATGAAACAAAGCGCCGGTATACTTTTATACAAACAGGTAAACAAGAAAACCTTTGTCTTTCTTGTTCATCCCGGCGGTCCGTTATGGAAAAATAAAGACCTGGAAAGCTGGTCTATACCTAAAGGTGAATTCGTTGCACCTGAAAAAGCCATGGATGCTGCCTTGCGGGAGTTTGAAGAAGAAACCGGACAAGCCATCACTGCAAAAGAGTTTATCGAATTAAAACCGGTGAAGCTTAAATCCGGCAAGACAGTGTATGCCTGGGCCTGTGAACAAGACATTGATGCGGACGCGATCAAAAGCAATACCTTCTCTCTGGAATGGCCGCCGAAGTCAGGACGCTTTAATGACTATCCCGAAATAGACAGGGCCGAATGGTTTGAGCTGGAAGAGGCCTTGAAAAAAATCAATCCTGCTCAGCAAGATTTTATCCGGGAATTGATCCTAAAGACCGCTAATCTTCAGTGATTCAAAAGATACACCGGGTACTCCAGTGTATCTAATTCCGGCAAATAACGTATGAATAAAAACAAGAATGATACGGTGTATTTCCGTTTATAAATAGTATCTTAATAGACATTGACTCCTCTCCTATTATGAAATTATCCTTTACTATACTTATACTTTTTCTCTCCTTTACCTTCCAGTCTTTCGGCAGAAATGTCATGTCCTGGATTCCGGTATACGGCATCGACAATTGCAAAAGCATGATGAACGATGCGACCAAATCTCAATGGATCAAAAACGGCATCACACACATCGGCCTTCAATTCTGGGTACCGGGAGATGCAGGAGCGGTGGTTTTTGTGACGGATTATCAATTCACCTGGAAAGCGGCAACGATCAGCCAGGATGTACAGGACTTCGTCACCTGGTGTCATGCGAACGATGTAAAAATCATGATGTGTTTTCATAACGTACGCGACAGTGGTTTTGACTGGAGCTATACCCAACAAGTAATCAACAGCTATCCGACTCAAACTGTAACCAGTGCGATGCAGGTCGTCAATACTTACGGACTGGATGGTATTGATATCGATTTTGAAGGCGTAGGAAGTTATGCTTCAGATAAAACCGCCTTTGTTAATTTTTTAAACCTACTCGGCACATCCTTGCATGGAGCTGAAAAAGAATTATCCGTTGACATGTTCCCCACTCCCTGCTATAACTTTCCTAATCCATCCTGGGAATCATCAATGGCGTCTCATGTCGACTTCATGAACATCATGGGCTATGACGGTACTTATGAAGAAGAAAACACCAAATTTACTTATTGTCCGGAAACTCCATCGGAAACCAACTCTTACCCTTTCCGTTATTCTTATATCGAAAATTTTTTAACCGTAAAACAAAGTGTTGCCTCTTCCAAACTCAATTACGGTTTACCCTCCTGGCAAGACTCCTGGGGCGGACAGTGTTTGCAGGAAAATATATTGGACATACTGGATGTTTCGTCAGCAGGCGGCATTGCCATTTGGGATCTGCAATTAGGCGGTGGTGGGTTTTGGACCAACCCGGTATCCTGGGATTTGATTACGATGTTTAAGAACAATAATACTTCTGCCGAGATACGCGCACAGTTGCCCATTTGCGGAATTGCTACCGCCGTTGCTGATGCAAACAACACAGTGGCTTCGATGTATTACGATGCGGGTAATCAATTGCTGCATCTTCCCAGTAAAGCTGGCGATTTATACCTTTACTCTGCTACCGGTGTGTTGGAAAAAAGCTGGCGCATCAACGGCGAAGAAACTGTTTCCTTCGCGAATAAAAACAATGGTTTTTACCTGGTGAAATTTGAAACCGCATCCGGTGTATACAGTGAACGGATAAGTTTGTTTAAGTAGTAAGTTATATTCGTATGGCATCT
>JAQBNS010000114.1 GCA_028288405.1 Chitinophagaceae bacterium | reverse complement strand
TACTTTTTTTTTACTAACAACTAACAACTAACAACTAACAACTAACAACTAACAACTAACAACTAACATTTTTTTTTTCTGACCGCAAATAGGATGCGGAGCCAGTCTTTTTCTTTGAAGTATAAACTAAAAAGGAAGACTTATGGAACGTACACCTTATTTTGATTTGTTTGGTGCCTCTTATTCAGGTGGAGCTGCACATGATGTATTACTTGGACAAGAAACGTCGAGGCTTAAGATTTTTGAAGTCATTGCCGGAGAAGGTTTAGGTATTGTCTATTATGATGTAGAGAAATGCGATTATTCCTGGGATGGAAACAAAGAAAAGAGTTTGCTGGATTTATTGACCAAGAGATTTCATCAGGATTGGTGGTGCGGTTATCCGATGTATATC
This sequence comes from Chitinophagaceae bacterium, assembly GCA_028288405.1. Classification (GTDB taxonomy): domain Bacteria; phylum Bacteroidota; class Bacteroidia; order Cytophagales; family Cytophagaceae; genus JACMQM01. The sequence continues at coordinate 23,313 of JAQBNS010000114.1, read as the reverse complement.
CATTCGGATTATAAAGCCGTGTTGGCAAGGCGCATCAACTTGATTGTTCACCGGCAATCGGAAGACCAGCTGGCCGCGAAAGAATTACGGTCTTTTATGAAGGGAAGTCTGGAAGCCTGGAAAGAACAGCTGGGTTGTGTGTGGGACGAAGATAAAAAGCAGTTTATTGTTTAGCGATAGTCTTGCAACTTCTTAACTTAGAGTCAGGATTTTGTCTATGAAATCGGCTACACTCAACGAACTCAAGAAAGAACTACAGGAACTTTCGCCTAAACAAATGCAGGACTTGTGCATTCGTTTGGCAAAATATAAGAAGGACAACAAGGAATTGTTGACCTTTCTTTTATTTGAAGCACATGACGAACAAGCCTATATACAAAGCATCAAAGAGGAAGTGGATGAACTGTATACTCAGGTCAATAGGAGCAGTGTATACCTCGCTAAAAAGACCTTGCGTAAAATTGTTCGTACAGCCAACAAATACATTCGCTATTCCGGTTCAAAGACGGTAGAGTTGGAAGTGCTCATTTATTTTTGTAAAAAACTCAAGCAATCCGGTATTTCAATTCATTCCAGTACCGTATTAGAAAATTTGTATGAGCAACAACTCAAGAAAATAAGAAAAGCCTTGTCTACATTGCATGAAGACTTGCAATACGATTACCGGCAGGAAATTGAAAGCTTAGAGTAAATCGCTGGAATAAGCCATTTGGAGTGTTTTGTTCTTTTCACTTGCTGTTGCTCTATACTCTTATTAACTTGTAGGTATGGAACGTGCCTCAGAACTAGTAGTTACGGAATTTGTCGATTTACTGAAAGAAAGTATTTCGAAAAGTGAATTTGTAAAACTAACGCTTTCTAAAGCATCCCGAAGCCTCGGGACAGACGAAGCTTTGACGAATGTGTACATCAGAAGTGTACTGATCAAAGAAGTATTGCACTTGTCGTTTACTTATCGTTATAAAACCAATGATCAGGTAAAGAATGTAACGGTGACAGAAGGCATACTCTTGTTGAAAGCCATGATTGGCGATTCATTTTTAACAGCCAGCTTGTTTACCACTACAGCAGATTTTACTTTATTTCTTTCTAAAAAAGGCAAAGCAACACTCACAAAGCTTAAACCTACTTTTGCAGAACCAGCTTCGGAAGAACACGATAGAACGAAAAAGAAAAGAGTATTAGACAACGATGCGTACCTGCATTTGTTAGGTATTACAGACGAAGCAGGAATAGTTATTCCCAGAATGAGCGACAAGTACCGTCAAATCAATAAATACCTGGAAATCATCGAAAGTCTGATTAAAGAAGCGGAGTTACCGAAAGTGGTCAACATCGCAGACATGGGATCGGGCAAAGGATACCTGACATTTGCTTTATACGATTACCTGCATAATAAATTGGGATTGGATGTAAAAGTAGTGGGTATCGAATTAAGACAAGAGCTGGTTGCTTCTTGTAACAGTATAGCTAAGCGTTGTGGATTTGGTGGATTAACCTTTGAAAGCAAGCGTATCGAAGAGTTTGCCAATGAACGCATCGATGTGTTGATCGCGCTGCATGCTTGTGATACAGCTACAGACGATGCGATTCAAAAAGGATTAAGCGCTTCTGCGGCCTTGATCATTTGCGCGCCTTGTTGCCACAAACAGATTCGCCAGCAATTGAAAGGGAAGGAACAGCATAGTCCTTTACTGAAATATGGAATTTTTAAGGAGCGTCAGTTTGAAATGGTAACAGATACCATTCGGGCATTGATCATGGAACAACACCAATATAGCACCAAGATTTTTGAATTCATCTCCAATGAACATACCCGTAAAAATGTGATGTTGATTGGTGTTAAAAACTCTAAAGCCATTCATTCACCGTCCATTCAGGGGCAAATCGAATCTCTTAAAAAAGAGTTTGGTATAGAGTATCATTATCTGGAGAAGATTGTATCGTAAGAGATATTTTTAAAATAGTATAGTATTGTTTTTCAACCATACTGTCTCGCCCCTAAATCCCCTAAAGGGGACTTAAAGAAAAAATAAAGTTGAATGTTAGAGACATTTAGTCGCTCTGCGACATTGAGTCGAAACTAATGATATACGTGGGGGGCCCAGAGGGACTTTATCTCTGTAGGAAAGAATTAAAATGATTCAAGTCCCCTTTAGGGGATTTAGGGGCAAGACAGTAATTATTTTACAATAAGCTTAAATCCTACATTGAATACATTGACGATAGATACATTATCGTCTTTGCTCAGGTATTTTCTTAGTTTGGAAATGAATACATCCAGACTTCTTCCCATGAAATAATCATCATCTCCCCAAATGAGTTTGAGTATATCCTCTCGTTTCACGGTTTGATTGAGATGAAAGTAAAGTAGCCTCAATATTTCTGATTCTTTTTGTGTGAGTTGCGTCTCTGTATTGTCCAATAGAAGGGTGGCATTTTGAGAATGGAAAGAATAACGTCCAATGGTCACAAGATTTTTTTCAGGGATGTTTATTTTGCTTCTTCTAATGAATACGTCGATTCTGAAAAGCAATTCTTCCATGCTGAAGGGTTTGGTAATGTAATCGTCTGCACCTAGTCTAAATCCCATTATTCTGTCTTCATTCAACGATCTAGCAGATAGAAACAATACAGGCATATTTTGATCTATAGAACGAATGTGTTTGATCAATTCAAAACCATTCATTTTGGGAAGTAAGATATCGAGTATGCAAATGTCGAATCGGTCTTCCTGTATTTTACTCCAAGCCTTTTCTCCAGTCACACAAAGCATCACATCGAATCCTTTTTGATGCAGTGAATCTTGAATAACAAATCCAAGATTAGGATCATCTTCTACCAGTAAGATTTTTATTTTGCTCATATACTTACTGAGAAAAAGGGAGATAAACAGAGAATATACTTCCTTGCAAAGGTGCGCTTTCTACCGTCACGAAGCCACCATGGGCGTTTACTACGAGTTTGACATAGTACAGACCTATCCCGAATCCCTTGCTATTGTTGATAGTCGGATTTTCTATGCGGTAAAATTTATGAAAAATTTTATTAAAATCAGATTTTTTCAAACCGATACCTTTGTCTTCAATTCTGAATTCCAATCCTCTTTTTTTATGATAGGCTGATATTGTAATATCTATTTTTTTGTCTGAGTATTTTATGGCATTGTCTATCAAATTATAAATGATGTTAAATAAATGAAGAGCGTCAGCATTTATAGGTGATAATGGTTGTTCCATACGAAAGACAATGTTGTCTTTGGAAACAGAAGGATGAGCCTGAAGTATGTATTCTACCACCTTATGTAATTGTTCTTCTAAGTCTAGTTTTTCCTTCGATAAGTTTATTTTTTGTTTGTCCAGTTTCGCCACTTGTAAGATAGTCTCCACCTGTTTTTTTAGCCGGATGGCTTCATCTTGTATAATCGTAGCATAACTAATCAGACGCTGCGGTTGTTGGATGATTGCAGGATCTTTAATCACTTCCGATGACAGGTAGATAGTGGAGATCGGGGTTTGAAATTCATGCGTCATATTATTCACGAAGTCACGTTGAATTTCAGATAATCGTTTTTGTTGGAGTATAGAATAAATGGCATACCCCAAAAAAACAAATATCAATAACAACACAGCACTGAGTGTGATCCAGACACCCATTTCTTTTACTATCATGGCAGATCTAAAGGGGAAGTACACACAGAAATAATGCTGATCGTAAGCATACTTGGGTAATCCTTTTACACGTGCTGCACGCTGATCCGGTTTACCTCGGCTGATGTAATCACCGAAGATTAATTTTTTTTGTAAGGTATCATAGATGGCAAATTGGAAATCGGTATAGATGCCAATCTTTTCAAACTCTTTTTTTAAATATCCTTTTAAAGTGTCGGGATGAATCTCCTGGTTGATGTTGACCACGTAGTATTGATGAGAAATAGCTTTGACTGCGGATTCGTTTTCAATGGAATTGTAACGCTGTAACACATCTCTGCGCACACGCTGCAGAGCAATTGATATTTGTTGATTGTTTGCCTTTTCTAATAAGTCATAGGCGCGCTTTAGGAAAAATAGCTGACTCATTGTGATTCCTATGAATAAGATCACAGCTAGTATAACAAGTAATCGTATGTTATTCCTTTTCATACCTAAATATAAATAATAGAATGAATTGTTTTGAGATTTTAACAAGTCGTTAACATCTCTTAGGAAGTGCTTAACACCGGAATTGATACGGACTCCTCATCTTTGTGACATTATTAATTGTATCCTATAACCCTATAATTATGAAAAAAAATATTAATTGGCTACTTAATTCTCCATTGACTGCTCCTGACAGCACCCTTCTCGTGCGTTTTCTGGTAGGTTCCATTTTTTTCTGGGAAGGTATTTTGAAATTTGTCTACGCCAATCAGGGTGTTGGACGATTTACGAAATTAGGCCTGCCGTTTCCTGAATTTACAGCAGATCTTATCGCGGGATTTGAAATCGTAGGCGGACTATTTATTATATTGGGTTTGTTCAGCCGAATCATTTCCTTGGCATTCGCTGTTGAAATGCTGGTAGCCATTTGGATGACGAAAATTGTTTTATTTTCAGGTGTTTCTCCATTGCCATTGCCACAGGTGCCTCCAAAGATAGGCGGTTGGGCTTTTTTGCATGAGGTAAGGACTGATTATGCCTTGTTGCTGCTCTCTATTTTTATTGCCTGGGAAGGACCTGGTAAAAAATCATTGGATTATAAATGGAAGCACAAAAATAAGTGGAGCAAAACGGTATCTTAAATTCAGAAACAGAGCGTAGAACAGTGTTGGCCTACGCTCTGTTTTTTTATAACCTGGCCATCATTCCTTCAACAAGTCCCCAGGTATAATACCGCGCCACCTCTTTGATGTAGTTAGAAAAATCAACGTGTGCAATGGCATCTGCTTTGTCAGAGATCGAACGCACAACGACTAAAGGTACATCGTATTCATAACACACCTGAGCTACAGCGGCACCTTCCATTTCTACAAAATAAGCGTCAGGTATTTCAGTTTTGATTTTATTCAATTGTTCGAGCGTACCGATGAATTGATCCCCGCTTACTAAAGTACCCATGCGTACTTGTGGCGAATGAATACCTAACTCATCCAGGTGTGCTTTGCTGACGAAATCATACAATTCATGTTTCATAAATTCCTCGCAAGATTGTCTGGCACTTTCTACCAATTGTGTGTCGCATTCAAAACGAGCCTTTCCAAGCAGGGGAGCTTCGAATTGTGGAAACAGCGGACGACAGTCCATATCGTGTTGTATGCAGGTTTGAGCAATGACGATGTCTCCGATATTGACTTCCGGTGCTATTCCTCCAGCTACACCTGTTACGATCATGCGATCCACTTTAAAATGCTGGATCATCATGGCTGCGGTGACGGCAGAAGCTACCTTTCCGATGCGGGATAAGCTTACCACACAGTTTTGACCTTTGATCTTTCCTAAGTAGAATTTGCGTTTTCCTGCTTCGTAAATTTCCTCGACATGCATATGTTTCAAAAGAATGTCAATTTCTTCTGGCATGGGGGCAAGTATACCGGTCAATTTTGGTGTAGACATGGCTATTTTTTGTATTTTGATTCTTCCTTATTCTGTCTCCAAATTAACAATTACTTTATGATAAAAGCAGATCAGAGCTTAGAAAGTAAAATGAAAGCCATCGTCAGAGATGTGCCTGATTTTCCTAAACCAGGAATTTTGTTTAAGGACCTGAGTCCTTTGCTAAAGTATCCTGAATTGGCGAAAGAAATTGTGGATCAATTGGTAGCGAACATTGCACCGTTTAAACCGGATGCGCTGGTATGTCTGGAAAGCAGAGGGTTTTGGTTTGGTATGCCGGTAGCATTAGCATTAGGTATTCCGATGATCCCTATGCGTAAGCAAGGCAAGTTGCCTTATACCTGCATCGCACAAGAGTATGAATTGGAATATGGTACGGCTAAAATAGAAATGCATACAGACGCCTTGGATAAAAACTGGAAGGTAGTTGTACACGATGATTTGCTAGCTACAGGAGGGACTGCAGATGCCGCGGCGAAGCTGGTGAAAAAAGCCGGAGCAGAAGTGTGTGCGTTTTCTTTTTTGGTTGAGCTGGAATTTTTAGATGGAAGAAAAAGATTAGACCAGGCTACAAGTCCGATTCATTCATTGATTAAATATTAAAGAAGAGATGAGAAATGAGAGTAGATTACTTCTCATTTCTCATCTCTTCTTTCTCCTCTTATTTCTTAATGTTTTTAATCACTTGCAAACCTTCGTAGATGTACGCATCTTTTTGTAAGGTTTTGATGTACTCTTTGTTTTTTTCTTGTTTTAAAGAATCGGTCCCATCCGCTTTTAATGCACTGAACTTCCACCCTGTAATGACTTTGTTGCCTTCTTTAAACATGTCGTCTTCTTTTTTAGAAGTCAATAACTCTGTTTTGTAGGCTTGCAGATTTAAGGTGTGATCTGTTTTGTCCTGTTTCTGCTTAATGTATGCCGCATCTGTTTTAATGTGCTTGAATGTTTCATTTTTACTGATACGAGCCTGGCTATTGGTTTGTATCTTTTTTACATCCAGCGTTTTTTTGCTCCACGCATTATAGGCAGTAGGTGTGATGGCATCGTAAGGCATGGCATAATCCATTTCTTTTTCTCCAATTTTTAAATTGCTATAGATATCCGGTAGTATGATATCCGGAACCACGCCTTTTAATTGTGTAGAGCTGCCGTTTATTCTGTAAAACTTTTGTGTAGTCACTTTAGTAGCACCAATGTCTTCTTTGTTGTCCAACAGAGGCAATCGGAAAAAGCGTTGCACGGTCCCTTTGCCGTATGTTGAATTGCTACCGATGATAACCGCTCTGTTGTAATCCTGCATCGCTGCGGCTAAGATTTCAGAAGCAGAGGCAGAGAACTGATTCACCAGAATAACTAAAGGACCGTTGTATTCGAGTGAAGGATCTTCATCTATTAAAATATAAGGTTTAGCTTCTCTTCCTTTCACTTGCACAATGGGGCCCTGATCAATAAAATAACCACCAATCTTTACCACATCTGAAAGAGAGCCACCACCATTGTTTCTTAGGTCTAAGATAATTCCATCTACCTTTTCGGCTTTCAATTTGTTCAGTTCTTCCTTGATGTCTTTAGAGCAAGAACGACCATCTGCATTTTCGAAATTGACATAGAAAGAAGGCAGGAGAATGTAACCGATCTTTTGTTTGCTCAAGCTATCGGTAATGATCATTGATTTAGCGAAAGACTCTTCCAGAACGACCACATCACGCACGATGGGAATCACTTGAATGTTTCCACTAGGTTTTTTTACAGTCAACTTCACCGTAGTTCCTTTTTTACCACGGATCAATTTTACGGCGTTGTTCAGTTTCATGTCCACCACATCTACCGCCTCCTCATTGCCCTGTGCTACTTTAAGAATTAGATCGTCTGGTTTTAATTCACCTTGTTTATAAGAGGGAGAACCGGGAACGATATTCATTACTTTAATGTATCCGTCTTTCTCTTGTAAGGTAGCACCGATCCCTTCTAACGTACCTGATATTTGGATATCGAAGTTTTCCTTTTCTATAGGAGGGAAGAAATCGCTATGGGGATCAAAGACATGCACATTCGCATTGAGGTATTCTGCAAAGCGATCGGCTTTGGTTTCTTTTTGTAAACGCTTGAACATTTCGGTATGTTCTTTCTCTGTTTTTTCTCTCGCTTCTTTTTCGATGACTTCAAACGTCTTGATCTTGACACTGGTATCGGCCTTGGCTATAGCAGTTTCCTGAAGTTCCAGTTTGTCTTGTACTTTCAAGAGAACAATGTACTTAAAGTATTTTCTCCATTGTTCTTTTAACTCTGCTTCGTCTTTGGCAAAAGGTCTTTTGTCTGCATCCAATTGAAGACTTTCATTTACCGTAAAGTCAAAAGGTTGGGCGAGAAAAGTGTGGAACGAATTGGCGATCCATGACAGTCGTTGTTCGTAAATGGTATTTGTTTTCTCAAAAAACTCAAAGGTTCCATTCTGAATTTCATCATCCAGTTTATTCTGGTAAGATGCGAAGGCAATAGAATCTTGCTGAGTGAAAAAACGTTTGCTATGGTCTATTTGTTTGATGTATAAATCAAACACTTTCTTTGAATAACTATCGTTGATCTCAGGTACATCGTAATGCTCCTGAAGCAGATTCCTCAGTACGATGGCCATTTCTTTTTTCTGTTTGTCTTCGTCGCTATCGATAAATGAATAACCGGTGAAAAGGGAGAGTAAAAGAAGAAAAGAAAGAATCAGCTTATACTTTAGAATAAATTTTTTCATGATCATATGCTCAAGGCGTAACTATGCAGCCAGCCTTCAATATAAAAAAAATCCCATGTTATTTTTTATAACATGGGACTTTTCAGAGGAGTATAAAGGAGATTATCTTTTGCTAATTTCTACGTATTCACGATCTACCTTACCGGTGTAGATCTGACGAGGACGACCGATAGGTTCGTTAGCCTCACGCATTTCTTTCCATTGTGCTGTCCAACCCGGAAGGCGACCTAAGGCAAACAATACGGTAAAGAATTCTGCTTTCAAGCCCAGTGCTTTGTAAATGATACCAGAGTAGAAGTCTACGTTAGGGTATAGTTTACGGTCTACAAAGTATTGGTCGGCCAATGCTTCTTCTTCTAAGCCTTTGGCAATAGAAAGAACAGGATCGTTAACGCCTAATGCTTTCAGGATTTCATCACAAGCCTTTTTGATGATTTTCGCTCTTGGATCAAAGTTCTTATATACTCTGTGTCCAAAGCCCATCAAACGGAAGGTGTCATTTTTATCTTTTGCTTTCGCCAGAAATTTCTTGGTATCACCACCGTCTTTTTTGATGTCTTCTAACATCTCAATCACCGCCTGGTTGGCACCGCCGTGAAGAGGTCCCCATAGGGCGCTGATGCCTGCAGATACTGATGAAGGTAAACTGGCATGAGCAGAACCTACGATACGTACGGTAGACGTGGAGCAGTTTTGCTCGTGATCAGCGTGAAGGATCAATAGTTTGTTCATCGCGTCTACCACAACAGGGTTGATGGTGTATGCTTTGCCTTTTTCGCTGAACATCATGTTCACGAAGTTGGAGCAATAGTCAAGATCAGCACGAGGCTCAACCAATTCCTGACCCAATGAATGTTTGTATAAGTAAGCCGAAAGGGTAGGTAATTTACCCAATAGCTTGACAATCGTTTTCTTTACTTCGTCAGCAGAAGCATTTTCTACGGTAGTTTCAGGATAGTAAGAAGTCAACATACTGATCAGACCTGCTAATACACCCATCGGATGTGCTTCTTTCGGGATGGCTTTGATGATGGTCTTGATGGCGTCAGGAACCTGATATTCAGCCGTAATACTTTTATTAAATTCTTCGTATTGTGCTTTAGTAGGAAGTTCTCCGTAGATCAGTAAGTAGGCAACTTCCAGGAAGTTAGATTTCTCTGCCAATTGTTCGATGGAATAACCTCTGTAATGAAGAATACCTTTTTCTCCGTCAAGGAAGGTAATGGCGCTTTGGGTAGCTCCAGTGTTTTTGTAACCGATGTCCAGGGTGACGTAACCAGATTGTGCTCTAAGAGCAGAGATATCGAGGGCTTTTTCGTGTTCTGTTCCTTCAATAGAGGGCAATTTAATGCTTTTGCCTTCTATAATGAGTTCTGCTTCCTGAGACATTATGGTAAATATTTAGTATGAAATTTTATCGGATAGGCGAAAATAACAAAAAAAACGCTATGGCAAAATATATCTATTCTTTAGATTTAGATATATTTTCAATATTTACCCTAAAAACAGTAGGCTATTATGGAACAAATTTTAGATCAAGTAGATAGCCATCCGGCAGAGTATATCTACGGTGGTTTTTGGGAACGATTTATAGCCGCCCTCATTGATGGACTGCTTTTAGGAGTGATTCAGCTGGCCCTCTCTTATTTTATTCTGGGAAATTCTATTTTCTACGGAGGAGATTATGGTAGTTCTGGCATCGGCTTATTGATCGGACTAATTTATCATACGTACTTCATCAGTTCAGAAAAACAAGCGACCTTAGGTAAACAAGCCATGGGCTTAAAGGTCATTACTACAAAGGGAGAACGCTTGACGCCCTTGAATGCCGGGGGACGTTTTTGTGCCACCTATTTATCTCTATTCATCTTTTTAATCGGCTATATCATGGCAGCCTTTGATAGCAGAAAACAAGCGTTGCATGATAAGCTGGCAAGTACTTATGTGATCAGAGTTTCCTGAAAAAGATTTGAATGATTGCTGAAAAAGTATATACCGTTAGAGGTTGAAATAATAAGACAAGAGAATAGGGCGTTACCGCCAATCTTGCTTGATTGTTAAAAAAATATTTACAGTGGCGGTCGGGCTCTCGCTTCAAGTCCGCCTGCCACACCACCTCCCCGCTTCGGGCTTTCCACTCGATCCCTAACGCAAAAATAGAAATACGGCAGACTGAGCGATCTATATCAATCCCTTTGCTTTTAATTCTAAATACTTATTGATGCTGTTAATGGATAAGTCTTCAGGCTTTGTAAGAATGGTTTGTATACCGTATGTTTTTAATATTTCAACTAACATAAGTTTGTCGCTTAAGTATTTCCTGCAAAGTGTTTGCTGATATACTTCTTCAAGACTTACTGCTTCACTTTTTACATACGTTTCTATTTCTGTGTTGATGAAGAAGACTACAACAATCAAATGAAGTTTGTTCATCTTGCGTAATGCAGGTAGCACACGCTCTAAAGAGTAGCGGCTTTCAAAGTTGCTATAGATAAACAACAAGCTCCGACTCTTGATTTGTGTACGAACCGTTTGATACAAGGCTTCGTAATTGGATTCCAGAAAGTATTCTTTTTCCTTGTACAATTGTTCCAGTATTTTTTTCAATTGGGTGGCGCCACGTTCTGCTTTTAAGAATGTTTCTGTGCGGTTAGAAAAAGAGACCAATCCCGCTTTGTCTTGTTTCAATAAAGCGATGTCTGCAATCACCAAGGCACTATTGATGGCATGATCCAATAGACTCAATCCTCCGAAAGGAAGTTTCATGGATCTGCTCTTATCAATGACAGCGTAGATTTGTTGCGACTTTTCATCTTCGTATTGATTCACCATCAACTGCCCGCCACGTCGTGCCGTTACTTTCCAGTTGATGTTGCGGTAGTCATCACCTTGCACGTATTGTTTGATTTGCTCAAACTCGTAACTATGTCCCAGGCGTCGAAGTTTCTTGATGCCGTATTGATTGGAAACACTGGCCATTACTTTCATCTCCATGTTTTTCATGTTGATGATAGAAGGGTAAACAGCAATTTTTTCCTGTGCTTTGATCACAATACGTCTTTCCACTAAGCCTATCGGTGTACGTGCGAGCAAAATGATATTGCCAAAGTGATACAGACCTCTTACGGTAGGGAAAACAGTATAAGACAAACTCTGTTTTTCTTTGGGTTTAATCATCAAGCGAATTAGAAATTCTCTGTTCTGTAATTGCGCAGGTTGTTCGTCGATCAGCTTAATGAACAGTGGAATGGGACTGTGGTTGTAAAGTGTTAAAAATAATTTATTGTTGCTGCCCAGTGAAAGTAGCTTACTGCTTTTACGACTTGCACTCAATGCGGTAGAAGGACTATTGAGTATAAGAAATTCCGCAATAGCAGCAACGGCTAGCACAGCCAATCCTATCAATACAATCGGGAATAGCGCAGGCACACCAAAGCTAAGCATCATACCGGCTATGAAACAGGCCAGTATGATAAAGAAACGGTCAGAAAGATAGGTGTTTCTCAATCGCTTCATTAACGGGGAACTTCTATTTTTTGTATAATTTCTTTGACGATGTCTTCCGCGGTTGTGCCTTCCATTTCTTTTTCAGGAGTCAGGATGATGCGGTGATTCAATACGGGATAAGCAACGGCTTGTATGTCTTCAGGAATAACGTATTCTCTTCCATTCATGGCAGCAATGGCTTTGGATGTTCGCAAGATAGCCAGGGAAGCACGTGGAGAAGCGCCGAGCATCAAGTCCCCATGGTTACGGGTAAGATCCGTAATACGAGCGATGTATTGAATCAATTCATCTTTGATGAATACTTTTTCAATGATAGACTGACAATGCAAAATGTCTTCTGCACTCAATACTTGTTTTACTTCTTTATTGGTTTGTTGTGTGAAGTCGCTGCTGAATCTGCGCAAGATGCTTGTTTCTTCTTCCAAGGAAGGATAGTGAATCTTGATTTTAAAAACGAAACGGTCCAACTGTGCTTCTGGTAAGCGATACAGCCCTTCTTGTTCTACAGGGTTTTGTGTAGCGATGACGAAAAAAGGAAGGTTCATTTTAAATGTCTTACCGTCTATGGTCACTTGTTTTTCTTCCATGACCTCAAACAAGGAAGCTTGTGTCTTGGCAGGAGAACGGTTGATCTCATCGATCAATACCACATTGGAGAAGATGGGGCCTTTTTTAAATTCAAATTCCGATTGCTTCACATTGAAGATAGTGGTACCTGTAACGTCGGTCGGCATCAAATCGGGTGTAAACTGAATACGGGAAAAGTCCAGACTAATAGTTTGTGCAAGCAATTTGGCGGTCAATGTTTTCGCAATGCCTGGTACCCCTTCTATGAGCACGTGCCCACCTGTAAATAAACTTGCCAGGAGCAAATCAATCATGTGCGATTGTCCCACGATGACTTTACTTAATTCTCTTTTCACTTCTGTCACGGAGTGTTTCATGCGGTCCAGGCCCAGTTGCATGTTATTTTCAGGGATAATCTCTTCCATGGTATGGTTATTTGCAGTTGAGGTAAAAGTAATTTAATTTTTGATAATAGGAGATGACATCTTCATTGGATACGGCCGGTCTGCTATTTACATACCGGTCAATATTCAATAACTTCTCAATGTGTTCGTGAGGAATTTTAGAACGTGTACTCAATAGTTTAACGGTATTTTCATCATTAGTCTTGATGCTTATTTTGTATTTTTCTTTGACATAAATCCTAAACATTCGGAACATCAACAACGATATTTTATAAGGATCTTGTTGCTGAAAATACAAAGAACCCACGGTCTTATAATATTCCAATGTAGTGTTTTTCTTTTCTTCCAGAATGGCAATGGGCTTTTGTTTTCGTTTGGCTCTAAATACGATATAAAGGGCTGTCATCACCAAGAGCAGATACCATCCGTACTTCAGACTGCGTTGTGATAGAATATAAACCAGTGGGCCTTCAGAAGCCCCTTTCTGATTGAAGTCCTGATAGCTTTTGTGGAATTTATCAAAGTACGTATTGCCATTGTGAAGGTGTTGAAATACCTTGGAAGTGTATTTCAGGTGTTGGTAATCACGCAGGTAATAATTACTAAAGAGCAGGGGATTGGTATGAAAATAGAAACCTCCTTTTCCCCATGGAATAAAGAGAAAATTGATATAGCCTGAATCCGCATTCGCAGTGATATAACCGTACTCAATGACCGAATCTACTTCTTCGCAAAGGTATTTGCTATCATAGAAGGTCCATTGTTCGTTTGGATTTACAGCAAAGGAATTAGGTCCCTGATAAGGCGCCTTATAGGTATAGTCCAGCGAATCACGCTGTGAAGCGATAGTGAAGTTAGGATGAATGATGCTGTCTGTGAAAGAAGATAATCCTTCCCATTCCTGATTACATTCGTTGGTATAGAGTTTACGCATCAACTCTCCGGGTATACTTTCTGTCGCCATAAATACCGTATTGCCCTGGCCGGCCCAATTCATCAGTACTGTAGCTTCGGTATCGGATAAAAAGGCATAACGGTTTATAAGGACGATATTTGAACTCGTATCTTTGCTGGCGTATTTTTTAATGAATTGTAAGTAGTCGGTGTTGACATCTGTTAAGCCTCCCGAACGTTGCTGAAGCAAGCCATACAGTACAGATGTGCCGTATGGGTCTTTACTGGCTTCCTTGTAATGCTGTTCCCAGTTGGTCTTTTCTTTTGTATTAAACAGAAAATACACCAATAGCCCCGCAACGACGATTACGCCCAAAATGATGATGCCTATTGTCCTTTTGTTTTGCATGCGGGTTAAACTCTATTAATTTGTTGTTTGAAGGTATTAAAAGCATGAAAGTCTTCTTCTGTCGTGACAAACTGACTATACCATGCTTTTTCATAAAGCAATACCATGGAACCGAAAGGAACAAAGACATCTCTTTGATTCAATTCATTCAGGTAATCACGATTTGTTTTTTCTTTTTTCCATTTGATCCATTCATAAGTTTGTAAATCCTGAAGCGATTGGATGAACAAAATGCGGATGGCGGTCTTGTAATCTTTTTGTTGGAGTGCCGCTTCCAATATATTACCCAAGTCTTTCTGCATCATTTGCTCGTCGTCGTGCAGGATTTCAAAGGTCGCTTTAACTTTCTTGATTTTAGGATCTGACACAAAGATGGCTGAGCTGATCAGGCGATAGAGCAAGTACAGCAAGGCGGCAATAACAATCGCAAACAATACATATTTAGTAAAGGCAGAATTAATACCGAATCCCGGAAAATTCCAGGGCTTACTGTCTTCCTTCTTCTCTACTTTTTCATCCGGTTTTTTTTGATGCTCTAAGGTATCACCATAGTTTAAATCCTTGGTTAAGTTTTTCCAGGTAGTGGAATCCAGGGCTTTACCATTGACAGAATCTTTTCTAACGATCCTTTGAGTTTGTTCTTCCAGTTCCTCATACTCCTCCTCCACATCATCCGAAGTATCTATTTCTAAACTATCGATGATGTATCCGTCGCCGTTTGAAATCGGAATGTAATCATCTTGCGCCGAAACAGGAGAGACGAAGCGAAGGGTGAGTAAAAGAATAAAAAAAGATATGTTTTTTAACATTAGAACTGCTCTATTTTTTCGGTCAAACTATTGGCTTCACTCAATTCCTTAATGGAAAAATACTTGATGAAAATTCCATTGAGAATAAAGAACGTAATGAAGGAAAGACCAATTACGGACATGAAGCAAGGGATAAATGTTTGGATGAAGGTTTGTGTGTCTTCACTTAATAGAATATTCCAGTTTAAAAATTCATAGTATAAATACCATAAAGGAGAAAATAAAATAAATAAAAACAACACGGCAGTGCCAAATAAGATGAGGTACATGGCCCATAAAGAGAAAAAGGCATTGCTGATGAGAGTAAACGATTGACTCAATGCAGAGATAATATTTTTCCTTTCATAAAAACCAATAAATAAAGTGAACAGTACAAAAGGTGCGACCAACACTACACTCCAGGCAAACAAGATATCGGATACAAAAGTAAGGGAGAGTAAAAGAGCAGAGCATCCCAAACTCCAGGCAAACATCAGGAAGTACTCTTTTACAGTGGGCAGGCGTCCGTCTTTCCTTAAGAAGGTGACAAAACGTTCTACGGTAATAGTGAATATAAAGGAGAAAAATACAATGTTAGAATACTTAATCGATTGGGGAGTATAATCGTTGTACAACTTATGAAAGAAGAACCAGGCATTAGTATCGTAATAACTTTCTTCTACCGCCAATAAGGTAAAGGTTGCACTGATGGAGTATAGCAAACTCAATACAGTGAACGGGATAATGATTTTTTTGAAATTCTCTTTCAAGAGGAAAAAAGTAAGTTTGAACGTATGACCATTGTCATAAATTTTCTTTTGATCAAAGACTGTCGGTGTAGAGCTATCCAATCTTTCAGGTTTAAGACTGGGATGAAAACCGTTTTTGGCTTTGTATAAAGGCAATACTATAAAATAGCCGGCTATGAATAAAGCGGAAGCAATAATGAGCAACGCTTTGATCCAATCAGGAGTGCTTGTATAACGGGTGATAAAACTTTCAATAAAACCTGCGATACAGATCAATGGCGCCAAACCTAATATCAATTTTAAACTGTTGGTGCCTGAAATACGGAATGCTTCTAACCGGGTATAGGTTCCGGGAAATAAAAGACCTGAACCGAGTTTTATTCCTGCGCCTGCAGCTAATATGATGCAAGAGATTTCAATCGTACCGTGCAACCAGATCGTGAGAAAGGATTCCCAAAAGAGTCCCCGTGCGTAGAAGAAGTATTGGAAAGTCGCTACCATCACTCCGTTGTACATCAAAATCGAAATACTACCGATGGAGAAAAACAGTCCAAGAATATAAGTCATGAAAGCGACCTTCAGGTTATTGAGCGTGATACCCATGAACATATCTACCTGATTCATCTTTTTATACACAGCCATCGGATCTCCGCCGGCTATGTTCGCGTTCGTCATTTCAATGTAGGAGTTTCCTAAAATACGCTCTGCAAAGGCAGGGTCTTTGACCGACGAAATAATACCAAACAGCATGGAAATCGCAAAGATAGCCAGGCCTATGCTCAACTCTTTTCTCGAATGATAAACAACATAGGGAAGCTCTTCTTTCCAAAAAAAGACGATGTCTTTCCACTTGGTCCTTTTGTTTTTATAAACGTTAGAAAAAATGGCTTGTGTAATGTTATTGAGGTATACGCGTATAGAACGATTGGGATAAAAGGTACGTGCGTAGGAGAGGTCTTCTGAAACCTGAATAAATAATTCACTCAATTGATCAGGATCTTTTCTTTTTTCCTTCAATAAGGTTTCCAGATCTTGCCATTTTTCTTTATTTTGTTGAATGAATGAGGTTTCCTTCATGCACTAATATTAAAAATTTATATGGAAACTATAGATATAAATACACCCCAAAATGTAACAATAAATTATGAGTTGGCCTCATTAAGGGAGCGAATATTTGGGTTCATAATAGATTCTGTAACCTTAACCATTTCTTGCCTGATTCTTTATTCTTTGCTGATCAGCGTCTTCGGCTTTGAAGGGCAGAATGTTATTATCATTATTTTTTGTTTGCCCATATTCTTGTTTTATAGTCTTTTTTTCGAAATGATGAATAATGGTAAAACTTTGGGCAAGATGGCATTGGGCATCAAAGTGATTAAAATTGACGGAACAGAAGGAGTCGCGGGAGATTTCATGGCGCGCTGGGCATTCCGTTCCTTGGAATTGTACCTGACTGCCGGTGCTTTTGCTGCGATTATGGTTAGTTTATCTGATAAAAACCAAAGACTGGGAGACCTGTTGGCGAATACAGTAGTCGTGAAGGAACGTCCTACTTTTGCGATGTCATTGGTCGCGCTGCTCAGTAAAAAAACGATCAATGATTACCAACCGAAATACCCTTCTGTGGTACATATGTCTGAGGATGATGTATTATTTATAAAGGAAGTATTGGAGCGATACCGCAAGTATAGAAACGAAGCACATCGTGAGGCTTTAAAGGTTTTGTCTGATAAGATGAAGACCAAATTAGAAATTACAAATACCGTAGGACGCTACGATGAGTTCTTGTTGACTCTGATTAAGGATTATGTCGTGTTGACTCGATAAAAATAGTGATAAGTGGTATTTGTAAGTGATAAGTATAGTTAAAATACGGCACTTACAAATACCGCTTACAACTTACCACTCTAAAATGAATATACTCGACTACCCGCTTTTCAAAATCAAAACGATACAAATCAATGTCCGGGAAGCCGTAGTGATTACGACTGCTTTCGTATTGTTGTTCTTGTTATTGTATGCCCTTAAGTTTGTCTTTAAATCCAGGGCCAGGAGGAAAAAGGTAGATTATAATACGAATTACCAATCCATTTTTTTACTGGTATCCTATGTCGTATGGATCTTTTTTATCAGCATTATCCTATCCTACATTGGTTTGGATCTAAGTCTTCTGATTGCCAGTTCTGCAGCCTTGTTTGTAGGCGTCGGCTTGGGTCTTCAACAGACGTTCAACGATTTCGTATCGGGTATTATCATCTTACTGGAAGGCACGATTAAAGTAGGGGATGTAGTAGAAATAGACAATATTGTAGTGCAAGTGGTGGAGATTAAATTGCGTACGTCTCGTGTCGTCAATCGTGGAGATATTACGGTCATAGTGCCCAATCATAAATTTATTTCTGACAGTGTCATCAACTGGACCTATAACGATAAGAAGGCTCGTTTCTCGGTTACCGTAGGTGTAGATTATTCATCGGATGTAAGATTGGTAGAAAAGATTTTATACGAAGTAGCAGATTTGCATGAGAGTTTGATTGCAGATGAAGTACACAAACATTATGTACGCTTTACCGATTTCGGTGACTCTTATTTTGTGTTCGAACTCTTTTTTCATACCGACAATACCTTCCGTGTGGAACGAACCAAGAGCGATTTGCGTTTTATGATCTTAGAAGCTTTTCAAAAGAATGGCATCAAAATACCATTCCCACAACGTGATATTCATGTGTATGGAACGGATAAAAAAGAGTTATAAGTGGAAAGTTGTAAGTGATAAGTATTTATCAATTATAACAACTAACAACTAACAACTAACAACTAACAACTAACAACTAACAATGCCTACCTGTGGTTATCTCTGTCCGCGTTGCGAAGGAAAAGGTTTTACCGATGAGGGTGAAACCTGCGACTGGTGTACTGTAGAGGTAGCGGCCAAAAAAAAGAACGATAGCATTTCCGATGAAGAATGGCAGCGTTCGGTGCATGAGGGTAATTGCTGTAGTGACCACGTAGAAGAGAAGGATGTGAATGGTGAAGAGTGAGTCGTGAAGAGAAAAATAGTACTAATATAAAAGGTGTATAGTTTTACTATATACCTTTTATATGCTCACCGTTCACTCTTCACCACTTACTCTTCACTATAACGCAAACTATCTATACTTCCCGGGCACTAAATAATTCTTCACATAATCCTCCACACCATCTTCTAAACTGGTAAAAGGTTTGCTGTAACCGATACCTTTTAGCTTACTCATGTTGGCTTCGGTAAAGTATTGGTATTTATCACGGATATCGATCGGAGTGTCTACAAAATCGATGTCTTCTTTTTTGCCCATGGCTTTGAATGTGCTCTTCACAAGGTCCAGGAATGTTCTGGCTTTGCCGCTTCCTAAGTTATAGATGCCACTGTTTTTTCTATGCCCGATCAAAAACAAAATCACATCGCACAAATCTTTTACATAAACAAAATCTCTCATTTGTTCTCCGTCCTTATAATTCGGATTATGGGAACGGAATAATTTCATTTTGTCTGTCTTCTGAATTTGGAAGAAGGCATGTTGAATCACACTGGCCATGCGGCCTTTGTGATATTCGTTGGGACCGTAAATGTTGAAAAATTTCAATCCGGCCCAGAAGAATGGCTTCTCTTTTTGCTGTAGAGCCCAAATGTCAAACTCATTTTTAGAATCACCGTATGGATTCAATGGTTTCAATTTCGGAATAATGCTTTCATCGTCGTTGTAGCCAAACTCTCCATTGCCGTATGTGGCCGCAGAAGAAGCATAGACTAAAGGAATCTGATAAGCAATGCAACGCTTCCAGATTTCTTTGGAGTAGTTCACATTCAATTCATCAAAAATAGCTTTGTCAAATTCTGTGGTATCAGTTCTTGCACCTAAGTGTATGATGAATTCTGTATGTTGATGGTTTTTATCCAACCAATTGAAAAAGTCTTTGCGGTCTACTCGTTCCTGAATGGTCTTACCTTCTAAGTTTTTGTTTTTTTCTGCGTTGGAGAAATCATCCACGGCAACAATATAATTGAACCCGGCTTCATTTAAGGCTTTTATCATGCAGCTGCCGATAAAACCGACCGCTCCTGTCACTACCATCATAACAAATGTTTTATAAGTGATTTATATTTCCCAAATTTAAGAAGTTATTTTGAGTAAACGATGTTAAAATACATTATCTGCTGTTTTGCCGCAGGCTTTCTTTTATCCTGTTCTGAACCGGACGAACAAAAGGCAGAGAAGGCTGATAGCCAGGAGTTGGCAATAGTAGATGAAATGGGTAGAACCCTTCATCTCAACGAACCGATTCAACGCATTTTACCTTTGTGTGCTTCTTCCGAAGAAACCATGGTGTTGCTGTGCGACAGCAGTCAAATCATAGGACGTACGCCTGAATGTTCTTATCCGGCATGGATCACATCCAAACCCTTAGTCAATAATTATCCATTGGATATAGAAAAGGTAGTCACTCTAAAGCCGGACTTGATTGTCAGCAAGGAAGGCATGTTGTCTACGGATCAAATAGAAAAACTGGAATCATTGGGCTTGACGATCTACATGCAGCGGGCAGATGATATCCAAGGCATTGCTCAGAGCATGAGAAAGCTCGGCAGCGTGATTGGACAAAAAGAAAAAGGAGAAAAAGCAGCCCTTCAATTTCAACGAAAATTTGATTCCATACAACTCGTCCCTCGTCCCTCCTCGCTCTTCACTGCTATTGGTATTATTTCTTCTGATCCGGTGTATGTATTTGGTTACACCTCTTACTTAACCGACGTATTGAAATATTGCGGGCTAACCAATGCCATGGAAAGCAGCATTACACAAGCTTTTCCTGTAGTAGATCAGGAGTATTTACTAAAAGTAGATCCTGACTATTTGATTTTTCCGGGGGATGAAAAACAAGGGAAAGAGTTATTTGTGAAATTTCCGGTCTTAAAAAAAATGAAAGCCTATAAGTTCCATCATTGCCTCTATGTACAGGGTGACTGGCTCTCCAGACCAGGTCCGGAATTGACAAAGGCAGCGGCTGAGATCAGTAGACAATTGAATGAAACCACTCGTGAAAAAAGATAGTTGGATTGCCATCGGTTTACTTTGTGTTACACTCTTGACATTTATCGTCGGTCTGAGTGTTGGCTCTGCCGATACCAGTATTTTAGATTGGTTGAGTGAAGAAGTATTTGATCAACAAGTCTTGTATCAGCTTCGCATGCCTCGCTTACTGTTGGCATGGGAAATAGGGGCCTTACTCGCTGTTGCAGGATCTATCATGCAACGTGTGCTCAACAACCCGCTGGCTGATCCATATATATTGGGTAGTGCGGCAGGTGCTTCCTTCGGCGCAGCCATGGTGCGATTGGCCATAGGAGGAAGTGCACTCATTTTATTGCCTTCCGCAGGAGCTTTTGCCGGTGCGATGCTGAGTGTATTGATTATTTTGTCGATCAGTAAGCTCATGGGGGCTTCAGGACGCAATCAAATCATTTTGGCTGGAGTAGCCATCTCTTCTTTTCTCATGGCTTCTCTGAGTTTGATCTATTATATGAATGCCGGTGACAACATCTTAAAGACTTTGATTTTTTGGAGCTTTGGAAGTTTTGAAATGGCCAGTTGGAATGGTATTTTGATTCTTTTCCCGCTGCTCATGGCATCTCTTATTCTGCAGCCGCTTTGGCATAAACAATTAGGCTTGATGTTATTGGGAGACGATCGTGCGATGCAGTTGGGGCAAAATACAACCGCCCTTCGTTGGAAAGCCTTGCTGTTTTCATCCATTCTGGTTGCTTTTTGTGTCGCACAAGCAGGTCCGATTGGATTTGTGGGATTGATGGTGCCGCATTGGGTGAGAAGTTTGTTTGGTATGCACCGATTGTCAGTCCTTTGGGAAATCATGATCGGAGGCTATTTGCTATTATTGGCAGAAGTGGTAAGCCGATTTTTAGTTTATCCCTCCGGTTTGCCTCCGGGTATTATGACTGCCATGATGGGGGTACCTTTCTTTGTTTATTTATTGGTCAGAAAAAAGTATAATTTTCAGTAACTTTATCACAAAGAAAAGTGAAGATGGTATACCTATCAAGAAAAGAACATTTTAATGCCGCACATAAATTGTACAATCCCAACTGGACGGAAGAAAAAAACCGTGAGATGTTTGGACCCTGTGCCAATGAAAACTGGCATGGACACAACTTTGACTTGATCGTAACGGTAAAAGGAAAACCTAATCCTGATACAGGTTTCATCGTCGATCTGAAAAAATTAAGCACATTGATTCGTGAAGAAATTATCGCTAAGGTTGATCATAAAAACTTAAACTTAGACGTGGATTTTATGCGTGGTAAAATGGCAAGTACAGAACATTTGGCCATCGAATTTTTTAATATCCTGGCACCGCAGGTCATTCGCATCTCCGGTGGCAGTGCACAAATGCATTCCATCAAATTGTACGAAACACCACGCAACTTTGTCGAATACCTGGGAGAAGAATAAGCCATGCGCTACTACCTGATTTGCGGAGAACGTTCCGGTGATTTGCATACTTCCCGATTGGTAACTGCATTAAAGCAGAAAGATCAAGAGGCCGTGTTCCGTGGTATCGGAGGAGAGTTGTCGCAAGCCAATGGTCTAGAATTGTACCGTCATTACAAAGATGTAGCAGTCATGGGGGCATGGGAAGTTTTTGTGAAGCTTCCATTCATTTTCAAACGCATCAAAGAAACCAAAGCAGATATCCTACGCTTCAAGCCTGATGCGGTGGTCTTGGTTGACTTCGGCGGCTTCAATATGAAGATCGCTGCGTGGGCACATGAACAAGGCTTAAAAGTATTTTATTATATCTCTCCCAAAGTTTGGGCCTGGAACACCGGCCGCGCGCATAAGATCAAACGCGTAGTGGATCGTATGTTTGTTATTCTTTCTTTCGAAAAAGAGTTTTTTAAACAGTTCGATTACGACGTTGATTATGTCGGCAATCCTTTAAAGGATGCCGTAGCAGATTTTGTTCCTGATCCTGAATTCATCAAACAGTATAGCGACAAACAAGTAATCGCCGTATTACCTGGCAGCCGTGCACAAGAAGTGACACAGATGCTGAAGACGATGTTGGAAATGGTTCCCGCTTTTCCTCAGTATAAATGGGTTGTAGCCGGTGTAGACAATCTGGATACCTCCTTGTACGAAGCCGCAAAGCAAGCCGGTGTTGATGTGATTTATAATCAAACGTACCAATTGCTCAACATCAGTCGTGCTGCTCTGGTGACCTCTGGTACGGCTACATTGGAAACTGCCTTGTTCCATGTACCGCAGATCGTATGTTACAAGACGAGTAGCATTACTTATTTTCTCGGCAAAATGGTGATCAAAGTACCGTTCATTTCTTTGGTGAATCTGATCGCAGGAAAAGAAGTAGTAAAAGAAATGATCCAGTCTGATTTTGAACCGAAGGCTTTGAAAACAGAACTCAGCAAGCTCCTGGCAGAAGGGGAGTACAGAGCAACAATGCTAAAGGAATATGAAGTGTTGTCTCAAAAAGTAGGTGATAAGGGAGTGTCGGAAAAGACGGCGGGTTTGATGGTGGAGTACTTGATAGGTGAAGAGTGAATAGTGAAGAGTAAGCTGTAAAACTAAAAAAGAAGGGAG
>JAQBNS010000096.1 GCA_028288405.1 Chitinophagaceae bacterium | reverse complement strand
TGAAAAAAAATAGTAGGTTGTATCTATCCAATACCAGTTGAAAAGTCATGAACATAGAAGATTTCAGAACGTATTGTTTATCCCTGAAAGGCGTGGAAGAAGGATTGCCCTTTGGAGATGAAACACTCGTATTTAAAGTCATGGGTAAAATATTTGCCTTGACCGGTATTAGTCTATTTGCTTCTGTGAATCTGAAATGCGATCCGGAAAAAGCGATAGAACTGCGTGAACAATATCCGGCTGTTATTCCGGGTTTTCACATGAATAAAAAACATTGGAACACGGTATTAATGGACGGTTCTATCCCTGATCGCCTGTTGAAAGAATGGACAAAGCATTCTTATGAATTGGTTGTTGCGTCTTTGCCTAAAAAGGTAAGGCAAGAGTTGGAGGAATTGTAATGAAAATTACTGTTTCAAAAAATAGAGATTCTTCAACACACTTCCCTCAAACACATAGCCTTTGCTCATTATCAACTGATAGATCAAATCTTCCTGAGGCTTTGAAGGATCAAAGTTTTCAGACTCCACGACAATCAGTTTGGGGGAATATTTCGTAAAGTCCAATGATTGCAAGACTTGCAAATCATGCTCTTCCGCATCTACCGATAAAAGATCAAAGCTTGCAGGAGCCTTACAGCGCTCTAATATTTCTGTTAAGCTTTCAGTCTGTAATTTTTTAGTTTGCACGACTTCAAATCCCGGTTCATCCTTGATGTCAATGTTCATCTGCTCGGTAGAAGACAATACATTGTTGGCATAGATAAAATAATCACGTGTTGTTTTTTCATCCGAGACTAATGCAGCAATAGCAGTATCCCGAGGTCTTAGGCATGCGTATTTCTTGATCAATGTTTCATTGGCATCGATGCAGATGCCGTTCCAACCTCTTTTGTATAAGGAAAAAGTATTCGAAATAAAAATCGGTTCGTTGCATCCCACTTCTACATAAAATCCCTTTTGTGTAATGATCGGTTTCAAAAGCGAATCGATCAAACGATCTTCTCCGGTATGCGCATAGCTGATACGCGCACTGCGGCCTGCTGCCAGACGAGCCAAAGAATTGATCCAGTGATGCACCGCATAAAAAAAGGTAAGGGGATAGCGTAAGGTAAAGAATTGAGAAAAGCAGACTTTGGTTTCTTGTATAAATATTCCTAGTGATGTGAATACAGCACGGCTATATGCGCTCTTGTAGAGTTGCTTGGAGAAAAATGTCTGCGCTGCCGATTTTAAAGTCATCCGAAAGTTGTTAGTTGTTAGTTGTTAGTTGTCAGTATTAAAACTAACAACTAACAACTAGATAACTAGAGTCGTCTAAACATATCTTTAATGTTATCCAACGTCAGTTTCTCTTTCCAATCCAACCCAATCGCATGGTTCCACATGTGAGTCAGTTTGTAAGAGACTTCTGCCATTTGCGTGATCTCATCTTCTGTCCAGCCTTTGGCCAAACCTTGAGGTAAAGTGATGTTGTGTTTCTTCACCATCTCTTTGAATTCTTTCACGGCGTCGCCGTAGAATTCAGGCAGATGATTAAAGGCTAAACAGTTGGCATAACCGTGACGGTAGCCGAATACAAAGGATAAGCCGTAAGACAAGGCGTGACAAGCACCCACTTCAGAATAGGTCAAACTCAAGGCGCCCATCAATGAAGCCACCATTAGTTTTTCATCGTTCACATCCGATTGACCGCAGCCTTCCCTGGCGAATACATCACGGCATAAGTCTAATGACTGATTGCCGTAAGCCAAACTGAAGACGTTTTTGTAGATACCGGATTCCGATTCGATGCAGTGGATATAAGTATCCATACCCGTATAGAACCATTGGTCACGCGGTACATCTTTGATCAGATCCGGATCCAATACGATTTGATTAAAAGGAGTCCAGTCGCATTTCAATCCCAGTTTTTTCTCTGGTCCTGTTACTACCGCAGTGATGGAAACTTCTGCTCCTGTACCTGCAAGGGTAGGAACGCCTACGTGGTAGATGCCTGGATTTTTGATCAGGTTCAATCCCTGGTACAATTGAGAGGAACCTTCATTGGTAAACATCAACGAAGAAGCCTTCGCGATGTCCATGATGCTTCCGCCACCGATACCGATGATGCCGGCAGGAATGCCTTTCGTAGATTTAACGGTATCGCGTACGTAATCGATTTGATCGGTTGTAGGTTCTTCTACATCCACATCGATAAACATTACGACGTCTTCCGGACGAGCAGGTACTTTAGCGGCCGGGTGATTTTTGCCTTCGAAGTATTTATCGACAATGAACAACATGAACTTGTCGTTGTCGTTTCTTTTTTCTTTTAAAATTTCATCCAGTTGCGCAAATGATCCGCGTCCGAAAACTACTTTATCTACGTTTCTAAAATTCTTATGCATGGTGTAAATTCTTAACGACTTTTTGAATAGAAGCAATCATTTTATCCGCTAGTGCTGCCACTTGCTCATCGGTCCAGGTACAACGGATACCGAAAGAAATCAAACGACTTACCACTTCCTGAGATTTTGGTAATTGTAAGTTATGGTAATCCTGTGGAGCACCTAGTTTATTGATGGCTAAAGGACCCGCTGCTTTTAAGTTTTTCAAGTGATCCCATTGGTTGATGAAGTGGTAGTTGTTCAGGAACCAATAGTTGGCACCTGCAATACCGTCTTCCGCAAATTGTTTCACCACTTTCTGTGCGGTGTCTTTGTCCGGTAAGAAAAAGTTCAGGAAAGTGCCTGAATCTCCTGATGGATCTGGCACAGGACGGAACGTGATCTCAGAAATTTCAGAGAGACGTTGTTGCAAATAACTGTGGTGTTTTCTGTTTTGCGTACGGATGTAATCTGCTTT
The DNA here is from genome assembly GCA_028288405.1 of Chitinophagaceae bacterium. Lineage (GTDB taxonomy): Bacteria > Bacteroidota > Bacteroidia > Cytophagales > Cytophagaceae > JACMQM01. Next base: position 977 of record JAQBNS010000096.1, on the reverse strand, counting down.
ACGCATTTGAGCCACACCGACAGCAGCGTTCAATTCACCTAAACGATAGTTCAATCCTAAGATAGGGTGGTTCTCCATGCCTCGGTTGGCGCCTTCATGGTTATGACCGTGATCAGAAAAACAATCGGCGATTTTATAAGCTTCTTCTGAATTCGTAATGAACAATCCGCCTTCGCCGGCAGTTGTCAATTTGAAGAAGTCAAGTGAAATACCACCTGCTACACCAAACAAACCCACGTGCTTACCTTTGTAAGTAGCACCCAATGCTTGCCCGGCATCTTCTACTAAAATCAGATTATGTTCTTTGCATACGGCTAGTATTGCATCCATATCCGCTGCAGCACCGCACATGTGTACAAGCAATACCGCTTTGGTTTTCGGAGTAACGGCTTTGCGAATTCCTTCTGCGCTTAAGCAAAGGTTTTCATCTATTTCGGCAAACACAGGCAAGGCGCCTGCAAACAATACCGCTTCAATACTGGCAATGAAAGTAAAGGGAGGAACGATGACTTCGTCGCCATAACCTAAACCTGCAGCGGCCATGACACAGCTCACTGCAGCGGTTCCGCTGGAGATGGCATGTACGTGACTGGCGCCTGTAAATTTCTTGGCTTCCGCTTCCAGTTCTTTTGTTTTCCACATGCCTTTTCTCAAGTCATCGTGGCCGTAACGGAATAGAGCGCCCGTGCTGAGCACATCCATTACTTCTTTTCTTTCTTCTTCACCAAATAATTCTGTTCCTGGCATAGTGGTATAGTAGTAAATTGGGATTCTTTAATTGGAGTGTGAAAATACGGATAATTATGGGAAAAGAAATGAGAATTAGGAGAGATTGTAGAGTAATGATTATTAGAAGTAGGATGATTTTGAATTAGTTTAGGTTGAAGGTAAGGATAAAGGATGTTATTGATAACAATTAGAAGTAGAGCATTAAAGATGATTTGGGCGTGTCCCTTCGGGCCGGGCTTTCGCCACTC
>JAQBNS010000093.1 GCA_028288405.1 Chitinophagaceae bacterium | reverse complement strand
CAGTGGCTAACAGAGTCCTAAAAAAAATAAAGGCATCGCCAATCATGAACTGCTAAAGGTACTGATAAAGATACCTGAATCTAGGTATTTTTATCAGTGATATAATCCTTAACTTTTCATCGATAATAGGTGACATGATCAATACGGAAGACTATCAATCTCTTTACAAAAAAAAGCTAGAGGCAATACAAAACCACGCCGAAGAGTTGCCTGCGGTCATCATTATCCACGAGCTAAAAAATCTTACGATAGAATACATGTCGCCCCTTGGGCTCAAATTGCTGGGCATTAGCTTTGATGATATCAAAGGTATGCAAGGGAAAGACTACCACAATAAATTTTTTAATGCACAGGACGCCGCTGATTATGTTCCCAAAATATTAAAGGTAATAGATAAAGGCGACGAAGACGAAATCATCACTTATTTTCAGCAAGCCAGAAGTTCTGAATTGCATGAATGGAAATGGTACCTGAGTACCAGTAAAATCTTCATGAAAGATGAACATGGAAGGCCGACACATGTCATCACAACTTCTTGTCCGGTAGATCCAGAGCATCATATCAATGCTAAAGTAAATCGTTTGCTGGAAGAGAATAATTTTCTAAGAAAAAATCATGAACTTTTTTCTTCTTTGACAAAAAGAGAAAAGGAAATGCTGAAGTTCATGGCACTTGGTAAAAACTCTACTGAAATTGCTGCCCTCTTTCACATTTCTGAAAAAACGGCCGTGACTCACCGCAGAAATATACGAAGCAAACTCAATGCTCAAACCAATTACGATCTGGTCTGCTATGCTCAGGCATTTGATCTGATCTAGTCTGATAAAACAGAAGAGGGTTGCATCGATATTCATTGATGCAACCCTCTTCTGTTTTTTACTTGTCTAACTATTTTTTTTGTATATCAGCATATCCGAATACACTTTTTAATACCGAAGAAAAACGAGCGGTAGGATCTGTTCGTATTTTCTTTTCTTCATCTGCAACGAGTAGAAATAAACCGCTGATTCCTCTTTTTATAACATAGTCTTCCAAGTCCGGATTTTGTTTCTTTACACCTGGAATCTTATTGTATAAAGTGACTAGTGTAGACCAGTAGTGAGTAACATCTACTTTTTGGATAGCTTCTTGTACAACCGGTTTATACTGAGTATACAAACTAGCAGAGGTGGTACTCTTCAGATAATGTGTCGCGGCTGTATCCGCGCCCATCAATACATTCATCCCATCTGTTACCGTCATATTTTTTACCGCATCCATAAAAACAGGGGCAGCCTTCTTTGCGGCCTCTTCTGCCGCTCGATTCAGAGATATTTCAAATTCTGTAACTTGTTTTTGAAAACCTAATTTAACCAGTTGTGTTTTCATTTTTTCCGCCTCCGGAGGAAAAGGAATAAACAACCTGGGATTCTTTAAGTAACCATCTACTTGCGAAGCAGTGGATGATGATTTGTTAGCCCCAACATTCAATGCCTCTTTTAAGCCTTGAACAATCTCTTCATTGCTAGGTGTTTTGACTAATGACTTTTTTGCTTTATTCAGTTTATCCTTTAAGGTTTGCGCATGCAAGCTGTTTAAAGAGAATAGCAGTATCAAGGAGAATACTAATTTTTTCATACTATAAATTGGGAAGGAAATCGTTTACGCAAACCAAACAAAGGTTATACCAAAACTACCTTATAAATGGAGTGAAATAAAAAAAGAGACCTTAAAGTCTCTTTCCATATGCTTATACACTAAGACAACAATTTTTGTCGCAAATAAAATTCCAATTGCTCATTGGTAATCAGCAATTTCTCAGTTAGGGCTTCTTTCTCTTTTTTAAGATTATACACTTGATAAGCCCTTTTAATCGTTTGCTTCAGCTCCTCGTCATTCCATGGCTTTTGGAGATAACAAAAAATTTGACCGAGGTTGATCGCATCTTTCAATGCTTCGATATCAGAAAACCCTGTTAATAATATACGTGTCTGATCTGGAAAATCTTTCACTGCTTGCGCAAGCAACTCAGTACCAGTTGTACCGGGCATTCTCTGATCAGTAATCAGCACATGAATTTCCGTTTCAGCAAGAATGACTTTTGCATCGTCAGCAGAAATAGCTGTATACACTTTAAAATCTCTTCTAAAAGAAGCCTTAAAAGCATTCAGGTTGTTTTCTTCATCATCTACATAGAGTACATGAATTTCGTCTCCTTTTTCCATGAGAGGTATAAAATGTTTTATATTAAATGTAAAACCTTGAACAAAGTTTGATCGTTTATAAATTAAAGTTTAAACCCTAATCCTAATCAAGTGCGTTGTTTATCAAATTACGTAAATAAATAAAAAAAGGCTATGTAAAACTCAATATTTTTTTCGCAAGATTTATATTTATCTTTATTGAGCGCACGAACTAAGTATTTGATTATTAGGTGTTATAATATAATTATACCAATAAACGAGAGGTGAATGACAATATTTTTACAAACTAAAATTAATACACTTTATTCACAACAAAAAGACCTACGAGAGGTCTTTAAGCCGATATTTTATCGTATTTATAATGAAAACGATAGAGCGGCCTTTTCTCTTTTACTAGACAAACCAGGCTTAATTATCACAGATTATATATTGGATCAAGTGAAGGAACTGATGAAAATTAGCTTCCCTCAGTTAAAACTGAGTTCCCGGGAACAAGAAGAAAAGGCTTTAGAACATATAAAGCCTTTTGAAATGGAGGATTATGGGGCTTGGGTATATTATCCCTGGTCAAACAGGTTAGTACATATTGTAGATGAACAAGAATTTATTCAACTTAGGACCAGCAGAAACCAATATAAGATTACGCCGGAGGAACGAGACTTCTTGGCACAAAAAAAAATCGGAATCATCGGACTATCGGTTGGGCAGTCTGTTTCAGTAACTCTCGCAATGGAACGAGTCGGTGGAGAGTTGCGACTGGCTGATTTTGACAGCTTGGAATTGACCAACCTGAATCGCATACGAAGCGGAATATACAATCTTAGCCTGCCCAAAGTATATCTTGTAGCACGAGAGATAGCCGAAATTGATCCTTTTTTAAATGTAAAATGTTTTCCTGCAGGTCTATCGGAAGAAAATATGGACGAATTCTTTACAGGAGGAGGCAAGCTTGATATGCTGGTAGAAGAATCGGATGGATTTGACATCAAGATTTTGAGTCGCTACAAGGCAAGGGAATTGGGGATTCCAGTGGTAATGGAAGCCAATGACAGGTGTACAGTCGATGTGGAACGTTTCGATCTGGAACCTCAGCGAAGTATTCTCCATGGTATGGTAGACCATTTAGATGTAAACATATTAAAGACGCTTAAAACCACTGAAGAAAAAATCCCATACATGCTGGACGTAGTAGGACTTGAGACATCGTCTGCAAGACTAAAAGCATCAATGCTGGAAATCGATCAAACCATCACAACATGGCCTCAACTTGCTTCGTCGGTAACCATGGGAGGAGGAATTATGGGTGACGTCATCAGAAGAATATTACTGAACTCTTATAATGAATCAGGACGATATCATGTAGACATTGAAGAGTTGATCGGAAACACTCCGAAACCATCTGAAGCCCCCATAATTGAATATCCTAAAGGGGAAGAATTAACTACAGATAAAATGCAAAAAACCATCAGTAAGTTAGCTCCTCATCATTCCTCTGATCTATTAGATGATCAGGTAATTGAACAGATTGTAGAAGCAGCGCTGTTAGCTCCTTCAGCAGGAAATAATCAACCGTGGAAATGGATTTTCCATAATGGAAGTCTTTATCTGTTTCATGACTTTATAAAATCATTCTCTTGGTTAGATGAACAGCACTTCATATCGAATATTGCTTTTGGTACTGCCATTGAAAATGTTTCACTAAAATCCGCTCAGCTAGGATATGAAACAACCTATCAATTATTTCCTCTTCCAGCAGAACAGAGTTTAATAGCTTCCATTCAGTTCAAGAAAACAGGCCTTAGCAAAAAGGCAAACGACCTGGTTGACTTTATAACCGTACGACACACCAATAGAAAAAAAGGTATTCAGGAAGCTATAAACCCAGATCACTTACAGATACTGAAATCAGTAGGAGAAGAAATTCCCAACGTCAGTGTTAGTCTCACCACTAAAAAAAGCGATATAGAAAATATTGCTGAAATCGTAGCTGTATGTGAAAAAATCAGATTTATGCATGCAAGAGGTCATCATGATTTTTTTACCAGTGAAATCCGATGGAGAGATAGTAGCGTACCAATTACTGAAGGCTTAGATATAAAAACATTGGAACTATCATTAAGTCAAGAAATCGGGTTAAAAGTCGCGTCTAATAAAAATGTTATAGAATTACTGAACGAATGGCATAAAGGTGATGGGTTAAAAAAAATATCTTCTGACACTATAAAAGCTTCTTCCGCTATCGGCATTATAAGCATGCCAGAATTTACATCCGAAAATTGGATTGAATGCGGTAGGGCCGTGCAAAAGGTATGGCTCACTGCAAGCAAATATAATATGGCATTCCAACCCATATCGGCGCCATTATTCTTTCATCTGAAAATGAAATATGATGCTAATCACTCTCTTTCAGAAACGAATTGTATAGAATTAGCAAATCATTACAATAAACTAATAGATATTTTCCCTGAACTGTCTAAAAATGAAGGAGTATTTCTATTCCGCTTAGCAAAAAGTGACGCTCCTACAAGCAGATCACTGCGGAGATCTTTAAAAGACGTCTATTCCAAACTAGTATGAGGTTAGTTTTTCATGCTTTTAAAGCTATTAATAATCACGAATACTGCGAGCGGTTTCTTGAAGGACATGTTCGGGTACTGGAAGACTATGGTATTACAAATATTACTACCAACAATAGAAAATGGATGGAAATGGACAACGTTTATGTTATTGTTGCCCTTAGTGAAGATACCCAAACAATTGTGGGAGGGATACGAGTTCATGTAGCAAACGATGACACTCCATTGCCTGTTGAGAAAGCAATTGGAGAAATGGATAGTAGAATTCATAATCTCATCGATACCTATAGAGAAGATGGAACTGGAGAACTTTGTGGTTTGTGGAATGCGAAATCAGTGGCAGGATATGGAGTGAGTTTATTACTTGTTAGAGCTGGAATTTCTATTGTTAATCAAATAGGTATAGAAGCTTTGTTTACCATATGTGCTGATTACACCCTTCCTATGGTTCATCGAGTAGGATTCATCGTAGAACGTTCTATTGGATCAAATGGAGAATTCCAATATCCTAAAGAAAACTATATTGCCAGGGTTCTTCGCAAAATGAATGCGACAACGTTGGAAACAGCTGAAGAGTACGACAAAGAAAGAATTTTAGATTTAAGAGCAAACCCTGTTCAAACAACGAATGAAACCGGCCCTAAGGGAATTTTAACTATTGAATATAATTTACTATTATCTGATTCGAAAATATAACATACATGAATCGCGCTTTTTACACATTCCTTTCTTTATTTTTCATATCAATATACACCTATGGACAACCTTTATTTATAATAGAACAAAAGGAAAAAAAATACATTGGTAAACATATTGAAATACTGGAAGACACCAGTAACAAATTAACTCTCCATGATGTAATCAACAATCCGAATTTTGTACGGAGTACCACGGAGGTACCTAACCTGAGCGTAAGTAATAATTCATACTGGTTAAAAATTAATATAAAAAACACATTAGATACTCCCAATCTCATTGCTCAAATGGGTTTGGCAACCATAGATTATGTCAACTACTACATAATATACGACGACAAGCGCATTGATTCCATTAAGACCGGAGACCATACACCTTTCTCCAGCAGGCCTTTAATGCGTCCCGATTTTTCCTTTAGGTTTACTCTGGAAAAAAACAGACAAGCGACTATATTTTTTAAAATTAAAAGCGGAGAGCAACTTCAGGCTCCTGTTACGATTGGACCTGAAAACTTGATGATTGAGTCCTTTTTTAATGCGGACCTTATCATGGGAGTTTATTTTGGGATTGTATTCGTGATGATGTTGTATAATCTCTTCGTGTATTACTCCACTAGAGATAAGAGTTATATCTACTATGTTGTTTATATCTCCATTGTTGGATTAACTCAACTGAACTTCCAAGGATACTCTTATAAATATATTTGGCCTGGCTCTGTATTCATATCCCATCAAGCTGTCTATGTATTAAGTATTTTAGTAGGGATAGCCTCAGTCTTGTTTGAGAAAAAGTTTTTAATGACGTATCAATATGCTTCCAAAGAAGATAAGTGGTTCAAGCTTTTTTATGCGGTATACTTTATTTCTTTTATTTTTCTATTGCTAAACAAATTAAACCTAAGCTACCAGATCATTCAAATCAATGCCATGTGTACAGCTTTGTATATGCTGTATGTAGCAGTTGTTGTATTAAAAAAAGGATTCCGACCTGCAGCTTATTTTTTAGTAGCATGGAGTATATTTCTCATTGGCGTATGTGTTTATGTTCTTAAAGACATTGGTATACTTCCGTACAATAATATCACATATTACATGATGCCATTCGGGTCTGCAGTAGAAGTGATACTGCTTTCATTCGCACTGGCGGATCGTATCAATACACTCAAAAAAGAAAAAGAGGATTCGCAAGTTCAGGTATTGCTGGCCTTGCAGGAAAATCAAAAACTAATAAAAGAACAAAATATATTCCTTGAACAAAAAGTGAATGAACGAACGCTTGAATTAGCAGAAACCAATCAGGAATTAAATGTCACATTAAAAGACTTGAAAAATACACAAGCTCAACTGGTCAGTGCAGAAAAAATGGCTTCCCTTGGTCAGCTAACAGCAGGTATAGCGCATGAAATCAATAATCCAATTAATTTTGTAAGTGCCAACATTAAACCACTTCAAATGGATGTTAATGATATTATGGAAGTCATTGCGAAGTATGAGAGCATTACGGGCAATGATCATTTAAAAGAAAAACTAGAAGAAATCGAAGCTTTCAAAAAGAAGATTGATCTAGAATATACCAAAGGAGAGATCAAAACATTGCTGGCCGGAATAGAAGATGGAGCTAAACGCACAGCAGAAATTGTAACTGGTTTAAAAACTTTTTCACGATTGGATGAAAGTGATGTTAAAACAGCTAATGTCAACGATGGCATAGAATCTACGCTGACAATGGTCAGGAGCGCTATTCCGGAGAATATTAAAATCGTAAAACATTTAGGAGCGATTCCTATTATAGAATGTTTTCCAGGAAAACTCAACCAAGTCTTCATGAATACGTTTAACAACGCTATACATGCTATAGAAGAAACAAAAGCTGGTGGAACATTGACTATTTCCAGCTATGTACTCGATGAAGATCATATTTGTGTCAGTGTAGAAGATACCGGCATAGGAATGACACCTGAAACTAAGGCGAAAATTTTCGAACCTTTCTTTACCACTAAAGACGTGGGACAAGGAACGGGACTTGGAATGTCAATCGTGTTTACAATTATTGAAAGCCACAAAGGGGATATCAATATTGAAACTGAATTTGGGAAAGGAACAAAAATTATATTCACATTACCTATGAAACTTGCCGTTTCTTAATTATATTTTTTGACTAGTGCTATGGAAGAACAAAGGATAAGGGTATTATACGTCGATGACGAAGAGAACAACTTGCTTGCTTTTCGTGCTTACTTCAGGAAAAAATACGAAGTCTATACTGCCATTAGTGCTTCAGAAGCTTTTCGTTTGTTGGAAAGCATCGAGATGCACGTCATTGTTTCCGATCAGCGGATGCCTATTACATCCGGAGTAGAATTTCTGGAAACAACCGTCGCTAAATATCCTGATACGATACGATTGCTCATTACGGGACAATCAGATATTGAAACGGTGATTGAAGCCATCAACCGTGGACAGGTATCGAAATACCTTCAAAAGCCCTGGGATTGGGAGAAGTTTTCTTTGATACTGGAAAACTGTACCGATCTTTACAAAGCAAAAATTACACTCAAAGAAAAAAACGCTCAGCTACAAAAAACAAATGACGAGCTCAATCGATTTGTTTATAGTGCGTCTCATGATCTTCGTTCACCTCTAATGTCTGTATTAGGCATGGTGCAGCTGGCCAAGACAGATGAGGCCATGGATGTAGCTCAGGAATATTTTGAAATCATAGAAAGCAATATCCTAAAGCTTGATATGTACATCAAAAACATCATTGACTATTATCGCAATTCCAGGTCAATGGAAATCTTAGACAACATTGATTTCAATTATTTAGCTAACGATGTCATTGCGACTGTAAAAGACCAAAATCAGGAAGTACAGATAGAAATTGAAACAGAACAAGACGAAGAATTTGTAGGTGATATTTTCAGATTGCGGATTATATTGAGTAATCTCATTTCCAATGCTATCAAATATCAAAATCCACAAGCATCCATTCATAAAGTAAGCGTAAGTATCAAATCAGGACCTAAGTTTGCCACCATCAGTATAGCGGATAATGGTATAGGTATACTCAATGAACACATTGAAAACGTGTTTAAAATGTTTTTCAGAACCTATAATGCGACCAATACACAAGGCACAGGTATAGGATTGTATATTGTAAAAGAAGCACTTGAAAAAATTGGAGGCAATATCAGTGTTGTCTCTACTCCATTGGAAGGCACTTCATTTAAAATTGTTATTCCAAACAAAAAATCATAATGGCAAAGACACTGTCCATCATGCTTATTGACGACAATCCGACTGACTTATTTGTTCACGAGCGATTTCTTATACACAAAAAAATATCACACGACATACAAAAATTTATCAGTGCAGAAGACGCTTTATTTTACCTGCAAGAACATCCGAATATAGAAAAATGGCCTGATCTTATTTTATTAGATATTCAAATGCCCGTCATGAATGGGTTCGAGTTTCTAGTACATTGTGAGAAATTTTTACAACTTAAAAAGAGTAGCATTGTTATGCTCTCCTCTTCACTTGACTTTGGAGACATTAACCGAGTGAAAGCTAATCCTCATGTATTGGCATTAATGGAAAAACCATTTGATGTCGATGAATTGATTGGTTTGCTGGAAACAAACGGAATTTTAAACTAAGTCTATCCAAGCAGGATAACTAGTATTCTATAAAACGCTCTCTTCACCCGATTTACTTTTAGATCTTTCATTAATTTCAGGTACGTCATTGACGCATCATACGCTCCATAACGAATAGACTGCCTGATTTCATAAGTGATCCGATATACCAAGGCTCCATCTTCTATTTTGGTACGATTTAACCAAGCAATTTTCTGACATACTCTTGCAGTGGATTCAAACATGCGATTATTGCCTCTTCTTCTAAATCGAGTGGACAAAGATCGGGGTGTTTCTCTTTTCGCTACCAGGCATTCGTCCACATATCCATACTGGTAATTACGAGAAGAACGCACCCAAAAATCAAAATCTTCATACGCTAACGCCTCGTCGTATCCACCGAGTTGCAACAAAACCGATCGTTTCATCATCATACCTACGGGAGAAATGAAATAGCGTTTCACAATTTTTCTGTATACGTCTCCTTTGGGTATTTTTAATAAGGCCTTACCATTTTCCTGTGTTCTATAATGTTTGGTAAGGAATTTTTCCTGTACATCCACAAGGTCTACATTACTAAATACAACACCATAATTTTCTGACAACTGTTCGAACCGTTCGACTAGCTTTACTACACATTGGTTATACAACAAATCATCTGTTGCAAAATCCATCACATACTTGCCAGAAGCATATTGCAAGGCTTCATTAAACGTCTTACAATTGCCTTGATTCACAGGATTGAAAAGAATAGTCCATCGAAGACTTGGATGCTCCTGGATGAATCTCAAAATCTCTTGTTGCGTTTGATCTGTACTGCAGTCGTCTGCTATGATGACTTCTATATTCGAGTAATGCTGATTGCGCAAAGAAGAAAGCGCTTTGTATACAAAGCGTTCATGATTATAGCTGATGCAGATAATAGAAACTAACGGTTGTTCCATCTATACAGTCCTCCTCTCAACCAGCGATAATAAATCCTCACTTCTTTTAAACCAGGTACTACAGCAAACAAAGAAAGGTTTTCCTCTTTCAAGAAACACACTAAAAAATAAATAGTGATCGCTGTATACGACAAGGAAGCAGCAACCGCAGCAGCAATAGCACCCCAATCCTTCATAAAGAAAATACAAACGAAAAACGTGATCACATTGCCGATAAGAGAAGAGATCACAGCAGGCAAATATTTACCACGGCCTCCAAAATAAGCAGAGATAGAGGTCGATGTACCCAACATAAAGATTCCTAATGCCAACCAATAAATATAAGTCGATACAATACCGAACTCTTCTCCCCCAAAAACAAATTTGTAAAGCCAGGAAGGAATACTCAGTAAAATCAGTACAGCTAAAAGATTCAAAAGGAAATTAAATTTGAACATACGCACCGAAATTTTTCTTCGCAGTTCCGGATCTTCAATGTTTGACAATCGGGAAAACTGTACGGTAGCCAAACTTTGTCCAATGATCCAAACAGACTCAGCAATAGATACTGCTATAGAGTATTTACCCAGTTCGGCTGCGGAATCAACCGTACGCATGTTCATGAAATAATAGTAACTGATGCGGTAATTGGCAAATTGCAAAATATTGGCCAGTTGAGCCAAGCCTCCATAAGCCATCAGTTGGCTCATCAATTGACGGTCAATGGTCAGTTTTATTTTTTCTCCCAAGTCAAACAACAACCAAAAACTCCACAACCATATCAACAGATTTGACAAGACTAAGCCCCAATAAAAACTAGATGGACCTATGATCTTAATGGGAAAGTAAAAAAGCAAGAAAAATAAAATCAATAGTACGCTGTGCATCAACGCCAACCAATTCCACGCTTTCATCTTTTCTTTTCCTAATAAGACCATCATATTGGTGGACTTCCAACTATTAAACAAGATCGATAAAAATAAGAAAATAAAATCCTGCAACGTCAATTGATTTGTCTTGTAAAGAAAACAACAGAAGAAGCCCGAGACTACTACAGCCCATGCATAGGTAGGAATCAGAAAGCGAAAGAAATTATGTCTTGGAGTAAGATAAACTAAAGAAGGACCACCAATTAAACTGGTAAACAAAAGTACCAATACCATGTTTGTTCCAAAAAAACTAATCTCTCCTCTACCCTCTGCACCAAGTAATCGGGTACTTAATATGATAGTAGCAAAATTAAGTAGAGCCAATAAAAACTTACTGATGAATGTTCCCGAAATCGTTTTTAGCATACCGATACTTGTTTATATACCGATACTAATTTTTCTCCGACAGCTTGATTGGAGAACAAGGCACGTGCATGTTCCGAGATGGTATGTTTGTCGAATGTTACTTGATGATCCAGTAACTTCTCAATGGCCGACTGCATAGCCAATTGATCAGCCTTCGGAACCAATAAACCATTTTCAGGATTTACAATTTCTACAATGCCTCCTACTGCGGTGCTGATTACAGGAGTTCCACAACATAGCGATTCTGTAATGATGCAGGACAATGTTTCAAAATTACTGAACATTAACAAGGCATCAGAGTGCTTGATAGTTGCAGCAACATCCTCGGAAGAAAGTTTCCCTTTAAAAAAAACAACTGTATTAAGAATGTTCCGTTTCTTTGACAACTCCAACAACAGGCTTTCATCTTTGCCATAACCCACTACACTCAATCTGAAATCTTTTCTTTTACCGTATAATGAAGCAACAGCTTCTAACAGGCCTGTAATATTTTTGGAACTGTTATCAAACTCTGCCACGTAAAGTAATTCTTTTATAGTTCTCTGCGGCAAGACTTCTTTCTCACGAAACACTTCAGTATTCACACAATTGTAGATCACCTGGTATGATTGGTTTTGCAGCCCATATTGTTCACGCATCCCTTTTGCCAGGCATTCTGAAACCGTAATAACCCCTGCTGCTTTTTTCACCACATACTTTGCTATACGTAATGTAAGTGCATTAAATGCTTTCACTTCTGTTCGTATAAATACAGAAGCATGTTCCAGCAATACATAAGGCACCCCGTCAAAAACTTGAATCATACGAGCTGCAACAGCCGTACGCAATAAGATGTGTGCCTGTATAACGTTCGGTTTACCAATTGTTCTTTTTGCGAGGCGATACAATTTAACAACCAACCAAAAATACAACACCAATTTCACCAACTTATCCAATGCATTGATGTACGTAATATTTTTTTTGTAATAAGAGCGGTAGGTTTGTATTCCATCTTCTATAGACTCTTCTACTTCATACCAATGCTCGCTACCTTGAGAAGCCATGACATGAATGACAACAGGAACAGTATCAGGTATAGTAGACAGAATATGTCTTTTCACAAAAATGCCCAACAAAGAATCGTATCGATTAGGATACCATTTGGGAATATGGAAAACGATCAGTTTTTTATTTTCCATGTGTCGCCTCCTTTTCTTCTGATCTCAGATTACATTGCAATATCAATTTAGATTGTTCCAGCGAACCAAAACTTTTCTTAAACCAACGTAACCCTTCATTCAAGATACCATTTGAAGAAGAAATGCCCATATCCAATACCTTTATATTTTTTTCACAGGCGAAATCATACATGCGATCCAGCAGAAAAGTCATGGGACTATAACTTCTGTATTCCTCTTCATCAGCAGCCAGGTAATAATACAATACCTCTTCTGTGACTTGTACACCAATGGCACAAGCGATGATCTTATGTTTGTCTTTTACTTCAAAAAAATGGTAACAGCTTTCATTGCCCTTATTCAGTAGCTGAAGACTTTCTAAATCTATGGTCATTGGATGACCTCTTAACTTACGTGCACGTGTGATGATATCATACCAAGCCACTGCGTCAAAAGCAGAAGATATGGTTACGTTAAAATTTGCTTCTCTGCATTTTTTAATCAAGTGCAATTTAGAATGGTCAAACACTTCCTTTTTCGATGTAGCATTTAATGGCAAGTATTGATTGTGTTCCGTGCAGGTGATTTCAAAGCCATTGTTCACTAAAGCTTGTAACACTTTATCGTGCATAGCCGGGGCATAACAAGCGGGATAATGCTTGACAACTATAGATTGAATTTCTTTTTGGATCAAAGCGCGTTTGATTTCAGATACGAAGTGCGTCAATAGTTCTGTAGTACAAAATTCATTGCCGTAAATAGATCCGAAGGGAGCATAAAGAAGGCTTACTGCTTCCTGATTTTGTACAGTGAAATAGGCTAATGCCTGTGCTTCGCTATTGCTCTGCAATTGAAAAGATGCAATCGAATCAATACCTTTCCTGTAAACAAACTGAGGACGAAAAAAAAGCGGCACAGAAAAAGAGATGGTCTCGATAAAACCTTCGCGGATGATGGAGGGTGATGAATTATTTTTTGAACACACTATAATCTCTTATATAGTCTTCTTCGTTGTATTCTTTTGAAGCGAAACAAATACAGCTGCCTTCTTTTTCCATGTATATTCTTCTCCAGAATAATGGAGGGACAAGCAACCCTTCATTTGGTTTGATGAGTTCGTAGGTAAATGTTTCTCCGGTTGGACTTTCCAACTCTACTTTCAATTTACCATGCATTGGAACGACCACTTGAATACTTTCTTTGTGCGCATGATGTCCCCTCACTTCGCCATCTGATTTAGCATCGTGCACCCAATACACCCTTTTTATTGGGAATGGAATTTCTTTTCCTCCTTCAGCCACAAACAAAGACCCCTTTTCCGCAACATCTATCGTCTTAAATGAGACAATTAAAGGTGTAGTATATAATTCCAATTGTGAAGATTTAGTTATGTTTGTCAAAATAAATGAATTAATCGTAAAATCCACAGTTTGTGAACCTGGTTTTATCTATAATTTTAACTTCCAGCTTATTTGTAGTCTTCAATTATTACAAGATTTTTAAGGTATCCTTGATACAAGCCATTTGTATCAATTATATGGTCTGCCTAGCGGTAGGCTTTCTATTTACCTTTACAACAGCTCCTTCTGAAAATATGATGCCTTCTTATTGGGCAGGTTTCGGAGCTGGTCTGTTTTTCTTGCCGATATTCTGGCTTATGGGTTATACGACTCAAACAATGGGGCTAACGGTAGCGGCGATAGCCAATAAAACATCTATGGTCATTCCAGCCATGGTTATATTGCTGCTTGAGCCAAAGCTCATGGCACAATTTACCGTTTGGAAATTTGTTGCCATACTTCTTTCACTAAGTGCTATAATACTAAGTAACCTAAACACCCAAAAAGGTAACCCTGGTTTCAATAGACAGTTGCTCATATTGCCCTTTTTAGTTTTTCTTGGAGGTGCCATAGTAGATCTGGCTATCAATCTGGCCGCCTACTATACGGATCCTCTGTATGCTGCCTGGATTCCTGTCGGTGCTTTTACCGCTGCAGCATTGAGTGGCACCACCGTATTGGTCTTTCGAGGACTAAGATGGAACGAAACACTTCCTTTGCGCTCGGTAATCGGAGGTATAGCGATGGGTATCCCTAACTTTTTCAGTTTGTATTTTGTGGTCAGGACATTGGATGAATACCAAAACGACGGAGCAACAGTTTATCCATTGATCAATACCGGAACGATCTTACTCAATGCGGTATTGGCTATCCTGCTTTTCAAAGACAAACTGAATAAGTATATGGTAGCGGGTATCTTATGTGCTATTGCTTCTATATGCCTGATGAGTCGGGCCTGATCATGTCAAGAAAAAAAGCATTTCAAACAGTACTCGCTCCGGCAGAAGGATCATACAAAGAAAAAGGCAGTAAATTTTTAAGCAAGGTTTATCCTGTACAAACAGAAGAAGACATCAAGCAGCTGCTCTCTTCCATCCGCAAAGAATATTACGATGCCCGTCATGTCTGCTATGCCTTTTCACTACAGGAACCTTTCCTTACAGAACGCGGCAATGACGACGGAGAACCCGCACATACAGCAGGAACCCCGATACTGAATCAAATAAAATCCTTTGAGCTCAGTAATGTACTCGTGGTAGTCGTGCGTTATTTCGGCGGAACCAAGCTTGGTGTTAGCGGTTTGATACAAGCGTACAAAGCCGCCGCCGAAGATGCCTTATTAAAAGCCGAGTGTATAACCGTTGAACCTAAAGAAAGGTATCAAATCATACTGCCTTATGACTATACGGGGCATGTCATGCGCTGGATCAAGGAGTTGAACGGAATTATTTTATCTGAAAATAAGACAGAAGATTACGAGATTTTTATAGAAACACCTTTAGATAGAGAAGCTGTTTTGAAGGAAAAATGTGAGCCTTTTAGGAATAAGATAGAGGTCATCAGATTGTCCTAAATAAGATATTATCTAAATAACGTCATACGCCATTTGTAATACCATCGTGTGGTTCGTCAGAGACGACCCACGGAAGAGATTAGCCGCGTGAGGGATTGTAGCGGAAAGCCTTCCCAAGGCTCGGGACAGGGCACGCCCAAATACACTTTCCTTAAACCATGGTCTGTCCCCTGACCATCGATTCTATAACAACCTCATGATCCATTATCTACCGTCTTATGGCCTGTCAGGGGACAGGCCATGGAAATTACACAACCAGTTATCCTAGAACCCATCATTATCTTCATTCAAAAAGAACCATTCAATTTCACGCTTTGTTAACGCAGAGTTCAAACAAATTATTAATTTTGCAACCAAACAAACTACCGCCGTGGCAAAACAAGTAAAAGTAGGCTTAGTACAAATGTCCTGTGAGAAGGATGTGGAAGTCAACATGCAGAAAACAGTAGAACGCATCCGTGAGGCAGCCCAAAAAGGCGCGCAGATCGTTTGTCTTCAGGAGCTGTTTCGCTCTCTGTACTTCTGTGATGTGGAAGATTATGAAAACTTCAAACTCGCGGAACCTATTCCGGGTCCAACGACAGACGCTTTTGAAAAACTAGCGGCCGAATTGGGTGTCGTAATTGTTGCTTCTTTGTTTGAGCAACGTGCACAAGGCCTGTACCACAATACAACAGCTGTAATTGATGCCGATGGGACCTACATGGGCAAGTATAGAAAAATGCACATCCCTGATGATCCTGGTTATTACGAAAAATTCTATTTCACTCCGGGTGATTTAGGGTATAGAATATTTGAAACCAAATTTGGTAAACTAGGCGTACTGATCTGCTGGGATCAGTGGTATCCGGAAGCAGCACGTATTACTTCACTCATGGGTGCTGACATCCTGGTATTCCCTACCGCTATTGGTTGGGCAGATACACAGACAGAAGAAACCAATCAGGATCAATACAACGCCTGGCAAACCATTCAACGCGGACATGCCGTGGCCAATGGCGTTCACGTGGTCGCTATCAACCGCACGGGTGTGGAAGGTCCGATGAAATTCTGGGGCGGTTCTTTTGTAGCCAATCCACACGGTAAATTATTGTTTCAGGCCTCACACGATCAGGAAGAAGTGCAAGTCATCACGATTGACATCGCGCAATCCGATTACTACCGCACACACTGGCCTTTCCTGAGAGACCGTCGCATCGATTCTTACGATCCCATCTTAAAACGCTTTATCGACTAAAAGTAGTCAGTGACCGGTGGTCAGTAATTAGTAATCAAAATCATGATTATTATACTAACGACTAACGACTAACGACTAACGACTAATTATGCAAACTCCTAAAGCACTAGGCTATACTTTCCCTGCTGAATGGGCGAAACACGAGGCAACCTGGCTGAGCTGGCCGCACAAAGAAGCTTCCTGGCCGGGAAAAATTGAAAGTATTTATCCGATCTATGCGCAATTCGTCAAAGCATTGACAGCAGCGGAAAAAGTGCGCATCAATGTCAACAGTGAAGCGATGAAATTACAGGCTTTGCTTTGGCTCACCGAAGCCGGTGCCGATTTATCGCAGGTGGAATTTTTCCTGCATCCTACAAACGACGCCTGGTGCAGAGACCATGGACCTGCCTTCTTATTGAATAAAAAAGAAAATAAAAAAGCCGTCGTAGACTGGGGATATAACGCATGGGGTGGGAAGTATCCGCCATACGATTTAGACGATGTGGTACCTACTAAAATCGCACAGCATTATAACCTGCCTTTGTTCCTTCCAGGTATTGTCATGGAAGGAGGATCGGTGGACTTCAATGACAAAGGTACTATTCTTACCACAACTGCTTGTTTGCTTAATCCAAACAGAAATTCTCATTTGTCACAAGCGCAAATCGAACAATACCTTTACGATTACTACGGAGCGGAACAAATCTTATGGTTGGGTGATGGCATTGTGGGTGACGATACAGACGGACACATCGATGACATTACGCGATTTGTAAGCACTCATAAAGTAGTCACTGTAGTGGAAGAAAACCACAGCGATGATAACTACGAACTGCTACAGGAAAATCTAACGGCATTAAAGAAGATGCGTTTATTAGACGGCAAACAATTGGACATTGTTGAATTACCAATGCCCACTGCTGTAATCTTTGACGATCAGCGTCTGCCTGCTTCTTATGCTAATTTTTATATCGGCAATGATGCCGTGGTAGTGCCGACCTATCGCGATAAAAATGACGACAAGGCACTGGATATTCTGACCCAATGTTTCCCGGATCGTAAAATCATCGGTTTGGATTCTACAGACATCATTTGGGGATTGGGAAGCTTTCATTGTTTGAGCCAACAAGAACCGACACTATAAGCTAGGAGGTACGAGCGAGGAGCAAAGAGAACGTTCCTTGCTCCTCGCTCGTACCTCTTAACTTTAAATAACGGTTTCAACGTCTATTTTTACACTGTAGAACATCTTACTCTATCTGTATACATTATGAGACAATCCCCAAATCTGAATTATTCTTGAACACAATTTTTTATTTCCTGAATACAATTTTAAACACCCGCTGTTTCAACATATAGCATTCATAGATAATATTTTAACAAAAAAATTATTAAGTATAATTTTTCTTCTATTCCAAAAGATCTAACGCATAGTATTTGTACTACTGCGGAAATAAACCTACCTTATATTCACACTCCTTTTCCGATGAACAAGCCAAAAGTACTCATGTTAGGTTGGGAATATCCCCCAATAGTCAATGGCGGGCTTGGTATTGCCTGTTATGGCCTGAGTCAGGCATTGGCCGGAAAAACGGACTTGTCTTTTATCGTTCCTAAATCTACCGCTTCGCCTAAAAACATGCACCTGATCGGGCTCAATGAAAAGCAGCATGCGGCTCATGAAGCAGCGAACGAACCTATTGCGTATAACAAGCTCATCAAAATGCATCAGTTGGATGTGGAGCTTGATCCCTACCAGCAATTACCTAAGAAAGAAGAAAAAAACAAAGGCGGTATATTCAGCAAGAAAAAGAAAAGTAAAGCGCCTGCTCATAAAACTTCAACACCTCCTCCTTCTAATACTCCTTTTACTTTTGATATCCAGGACTTGTATGGCAATGACCTGTTGAAAAATACGTCAGTCTATACAGAGCTCGTGATCGCTGAAACCAAAGACATGGACTTTGATGTCATTCATTGCCACGACTGGATGACCATACCGGCTGGTATTGAATTGAAGAAGCGTACCGGTAAGCCGCTCGTTGTACAGATACATTCCTTAGAATACGACCGCAGCGGACCTGACAGCAACGGACTTATTTTTCAAATAGAAAAATGGGGAATGGAAGAAGCCGACTACGTGGTACCAGTTAGCAACTACACGGGGCGCATCGCTTTCTCTCGCTATGGCGTAAATCCTAAAAAATTATTTACCATACGCAATGGTATGGAAGATATACATCCTTACAAAAAAGAAAAACCGTTTAAAGAACCGTTGGTTGTCTTTGTAGGAAGAATGACGCAACAAAAAGCACCGCTTCAATTCATTGAAATTGCACAGCGTGTGTTGAAGAAAAAACCCAACACCCGTTTTGTAATGGCCGGCACCGGCAATCTTTTACCAGAGACCGTTGAAAGTGGAGCACATTATAAAACAGGAGATAAAATTCATTTCACGGGGCAGTTAAATCGCCAGCAACTCTTCGACCTCATGGCCATGGCTGATGTCTATTGCATGCCGTCGATGTCCGAACCATTCGGATTGACCGCTTTGGAAGCCGTACAATTCAAAGTACCTTGCGTCATTTCTGCACAATCGGGAATGTATGAATTACTTAAAGGTGCCCTATTTGCAGATCACTGGAACACCGGAGCATTTGCTGAACACATTATTTCTTTGCTGAGCAATCAAAAGTTACGTACGAAGTGTGTGAGTCAAGCGACTAAAGATATCGAAGAATCTACCTGGGAACACGCCGCTGACAGAGCCATGGCTCTGTATGATAAAATACTTCATTAATCTATGCCTTCTGTCTGCCTTTATTTTCAGGTACATCAACCGCTTCGCATCCGTAATTTTTCTTTTTTTGATCTTGGGAAACAACCCGATTATTTCAACAATGAGCTCAACGAAGAGATACTCAACAAGGTCTCTGACAACTGCTACCTTCCTGCCAATAAACTTTTACTGAATCTGATTGCAAGCCATAAAGGAAAATTTAAATGTTCTTTTTCTTTAAGTGGTCTGGTCATTGAGCAATTGGCCAAACACAGACCCGACGTTATTGCTTCCTTCAAAGCCCTGGCCGATACAAAGTGTGTAGAGTTTTTAGGAGAAACGTATTACCATTCGTTAGCGGCTTTTTATAACCGCGAAGAATTTGACCGCCAGATCAAACTGCACAAAAAAGCACTTCGCAAATATTTTGGTATCGCACCAAAAGTATTTCGCAATACAGAATTATTGTATCAGGACGCCATCACAGAAACGGTGCACCGTAATGGTTATGAAGGCATCTGGATAGAAGGCAGTGAAAACAATCTGGGTAAAGCCAATCCAAATAGAATTTACCGATCACACCCGCACGAAAACTTAGCGCTTATTCCACGCAATTTTATTTTATCCGATGAAATTGCTTTCCGTTTTCACCAGCAAAAATCTACATTGAAAGCGGATCAGTTTACAAAAAAAATACTCCAGCTGACTTCCCCTCATAACACCATCAACCTGGGATTGGATTATGAAACCTTTGGCGAACATTTCCATCAGGAAGAAGGCATTCTCTCTTTTTTGAGTCAATGGATCAATAACAGCATAGCATCAAAGAAAATAGACTTTCTGACACCTTCTGAAACCATCGACCGCTTCTTTACCGTCAAAAAACTCATTGTGCCGCACATCACATCTTGGGCTGATTCTGAGAAAAATATCAGCGCCTGGGTGCAAAATGACATGCAGAAGGAATGTATCGAAAAACTATACAGTCTCCGGGATATCATATTCAAATTAAAAAACCGATCTTTACAGGAAATATGGTCGGCGCTGCAATGCTCTGATCATTTTTACTACATGAGCACCAAGCAACATTCCGACGGAGAAGTACACAATTACTTCAGTCCCTTTGATAGTCCCCACAGTGCTTATATAGCCTACATCAACGTACTGACCGATTTGGAACTGACCATCGATAAGATGCGCATTTACCATTCAGCCTGATTTTAATTATATTAAGATTGGGTTTATAGGTTGAAGAATTAAGTGAATGAAGTGATATAAGTTGATGTTATTTCATCTTGTTATTATTTGGGCATTTCCCTCCTTCGTCGGGTCGGGCTTTCGCCACTCGCTTCCCGACTTCAAACTGAACAGGAAAATAAATGCTGGATGTCGGGAGAGCTCAGACAATGGCTCAATCCCTAATGCACGTGCGTTAGGGATCGAGAGGAAAGCCCGAAGCGCGTTGGGCTTTTGCGGGTAGGCGGACTTGGAGCGAGAGCCCGGCCGCCAATCAAAGATGGAATGGAATTATAAGATGAATTGGCGGTAACGCCCTAAATGATTCTACAATTAATAATTATTTCCTCCTCATACAAAATAAAAAATCTTCCTTTTAGGAATGACAAACATATTATTCTCTAACTTTATTTTATGAATTATTTATCCGTAAGCAATCTCTCCAAAAGTTTCAATGAAAAAACACTTTTCGAAGATCTTACATTTGGAATACAACAAGGAGAAAAGATTGCATTGGTTGGTAAAAACGGTTGCGGGAAATCTACCCTCTTCACCATTTTATCTGGCAAGATACAACCAGACAGTGGAGATGTAGCCGTCAACAAAGAAATCCGAATAGGATTGCTGGAGCAAACACCTGTAGTACAAAATGACAGAACGGTACTCGAATGGATCTTTGAAGGCAGTGATGAAATTGTAAAAGCCATACAACTTTATGATCAGGCATTGACCACAGAAGATCCGGATCAATTGACCAAAGCGTTTGAAGAGATGGAGCGTTTGCAAGCCTGGGACTATGAATCACGCTGCAAAAGTATTTTATCAGAATTAGGCATCAACAACTTCAATCAGATGACTAACCTGATGTCAGGTGGAGAAAAGCGGCGCATGGCTTTAGCCAAAGTCTTAATCACAGAACCTGATTTGTTGCTACTGGATGAACCTACCAACCATCTGGACTTGTCCATGATTGCCTGGCTGGAGAATTATTTGAGTAAATCAGATACTACCCTGTTGTTAATTACCCATGATCGTTACTTCCTCGATACGGTGTGTAACACCATCATTGAAATCAACGCCGGTAAGTTATACAAGCACTCCGGCAAGTATGGCTCTTATTTGGAAAACAAAGAAGAGCGTGCACGTCAGCAAGAAGTCGTTACAGGCAAAGCGCAGAATCTTTACCGCAAAGAACTGGACTGGATGCGTCGTCAACCGAGAGCACGCGGTACAAAAGCCAAGTACCGTGTAGAAGCTTTCGCTGAAACTGAAAAGAAAGCCAACGAAAAAGTGGACGACAATAAAATCCAATGGCAAGTCAAAGGTTCTCGTCAGGGAAACAAAGTATTGGAAGCACACAGCTTGTCAAAAAGTTTTCCGGATAAAAAAATATTTGAAAACTTCACGCACGTTTTCACACGCAGAGAAAAACTAGGATTGGTAGGTCCTAATGGATCAGGCAAAAGTACATTCATCAAAGTATTGTCCGGTGAATTGAAACCAGATTCAGGAAGAATAGACTTAGGTGAAACCACGAAGATCGGCTGGTTGAAGCAGGAAGAAACTTCTTATCCTCCTAATGAACGCGTTATCGATATTGTAAAAAATATTACAGAGTATATTGAAGTCGGCAAGAAACAATTGTCGGTGAGTGTCTTTTTGCAAACGTTTGGCTTCAGCGGAGCAGAGCAATACACACCATTCTATAAGTTGAGCGGTGGAGAGAAAAAACGCTTGCAACTCATCATTACTTTATTGAGCAATCCGAACTTCCTGATTCTCGATGAGCCTACCAATGATTTGGACTTGGATACCATCAACAGTCTGGCTGACTTCCTGGAATCATTTGAAGGATCGCTCCTGTTGATTTCGCATGATCGCTACCTGATGGATTTGGCAGTGGATGAATTGTTTTTGTTTGGACAAGGTCCGGAAGTGCAGCTCTTCAACGGAAATTATACCGACTACCAGGAATACCTGAAGACGAATAGAAACGTAAACAGTTCTACCGAGAAAAAATCAGATGCTGCTGCTCCTGTTGCTGTAGAAGTGGTTGCTGAAAAAACAAAATCGAAACTCAGTTATAAAGAGAAGAAAGAGCTGGAGGATTTGGATAAAGAAATTGAAAAACTGGAAAGTAATAAAAACGTTCTGATCGAAAAAATGAATGACAGCGGTAATAGCTACGATATCATTCTGTCGGCAGGCAATGAATTGAAAACGTTGGAAGATAAACTGGAGCAACATACTTTCCGCTGGTTAGAGTTGAAAGAAAAAGAATAAAAAATAGTAATCAATGGTCTTGTCAGTGATCAGATTTTTACTGACAAAGATCACTGGCCACTGACCACTATGAAAAACATTTATAACGAGCAAATCAGCAAGTACACCAAACTCTTGCAAGATGAAAAATCGGCTAGCACCCGCATAGGAACACTTCGATTGTTAGCTGCCATTTTAACGGCGGTATCGGTTTACATTCATTTCAGCTACGATAGTTTTTATGCGATCCTTTTTATTCTCCTGGGAGGTATTGTTTTTTTCTCCCTGATAAAAAAACACAACACGATTAAAAAGCAGATCCTACTTTATAAAGAGTTAATCAGCATCAACGAGAAAGAAGTAAAAGCAATTCAAGGAGATCTGAGTTCTTTTGAAACAGGATTAGAATACGTAGAGACAGAACATCCCTACACACATGACCTGGATATTTTTGGACACCACTCTCTGTTCCAGCATGTCAACCGCACTTGTACCGCCATCGGCAGAAACAAACTGGCATTGCTTTTCAAAAAACAAAATCAACACGAGATTTTAACCAATCAGGACGCCATCAAAGAGCTGTCTGAAAAAATTGACTGGCGTCAGCATTTCACTGCGAAAGGTTTATTGAATAAAGACGACAAGAACAGCATCAACAACATTCGTCAATGGGTAGCGAGTCCTTCTTACTTTCAATCTCATACCTTGTATAAAAAACTGGGTTATATTCTTCCCGCTATTCTATATTTATTTGCCGCAACTTATTTGATCACCGATCAGGATATGTATTACCAAGCGGTCACGGTATTCTTTTTTATTAATCTTGGATTGTTTGGATTTTTACTGAAGCACATCAAAAAAGACTACGAACAACTTGCTGACAGTAGTAAAAAACTCTTCATGTACAGTCAGCTTATCGCTGATATTGAACAGGGCAACTTTCAGTCTGAAAAATTAAAACAGCATCAGCAAAAATTATTCTTATCCAATACGAAAGCATACAAAGCCCTGGAAGAATTATCTGCCATCTTGTTTCGCATTGAATCGATGAACTATGGCTTGCCTGCCATTTTTTCTAATGGTTTGTTCTTGTATAATATTCACAGCATCTATGCCCTGGAAGAATGGAAGCAACGCTATGCTTCAGGTTTGGAACAATGGCTTGAAACCATTAGTGAGCTGGATGCCTTAACTAGTTTGGCGAATTTTGCTTTCAATAATTCTGCTTTCATTTATCCTATTCCTTCCATCAGCGATCAATTGATTGCGGAAGAAATGGGACACCCGCTTATTCCTGCAGAGCAAAGGGTTTGCAACAGCATCGCCTTTACTGATCATAAGTTTGTCATATTGACAGGATCAAACATGTCAGGAAAAAGCACCTTCTTAAGAACCTTAGGATTGAATTTAATCTTGGCAAAAATGGGGGCGCCGGTTTGTGCCTCGCAGTTTATCTTTCACCCTTTTGAAGTATTCCTGAGTATGCGCATTAATGATTCCTTGTCAAACAACGAATCATTTTTCTTTGCTGAGCTGAAACGTTTAAAATTATTAATCGAACAACTTTCAGCAAACAAAAAAACATTCATTATGCTGGATGAGATTCTGAGAGGAACCAACTCCAACGACAAATATGAGGGCACAGTAGGGTTAGTCAAAAAACTGATTGCACAACGAGCCACAGGCATTATCGCTACACATGATTTATCCGTTACTCAGTTAACGAATGAATACCCGGATTACTTAGCCAACAAATGTTTTGAAGTAGAGATACGAGCAGAGGATTTATATTTTGATTATAAATTGAAGCCAGGTGTATGCGAGAAGATGAGCGCTTCGTTCCTAATGAAGAAATTAGATATTATATAGATTTAAAAGACTCCTTTATGAAAAACTTAAAAATTGCAGCTGCGCAATTTGAACCCAAAGACGGAAACAAAGCCTATAACTTATCTGTCATTGAATCACTCACCGCAAGAGCTAAACTGGAAGGCGCTGACGTGGTTAGTTTCCATGAATTATCCATCACAGCATACACTTATTTAAAAAACATTTCTAAATCAGAACTCTTCGCTATTGCTGAATCTATTCCTAATGGACCCAGTACACAAGAACTGATTCGCATCGCTACACAGTATGACATCGTTGTTCTTGCGGGTTTGGTAGAGATAGAAGACGACAACGTATACAACACCTACATTTGTGTAGATAAGACAGGACTCAAAGCCAAGTATAGAAAAATACATCCTTTCATCAGTTCGCATTTATCAGCCGGCAATGAATATGTGGTGTTTGATTTATTAGGATGGAAATGCGGCATCTTAATTTGCTATGACAACAATGTGATAGAAAATGTGAGAGCCACCACCCTATTAGGGGCTGACTTGATTTTTGCACCGCACGTTACCATGTGTACGCCATCGGCTATGCCCGGCAGAGGTTATGTAGAAGATCGTTTTTGGAAAAACAGAGTATTAGATCCTGTTTCACTTCGTCAAGAATTTGATGGTCCGAAAGGAAGAGGTTGGTTGATGCGTTGGTTACCGGCTCGTGCTTATGACAATGGTGTTTACTATATCTTTACCAACCCTATCGGCTACGATGGGGAACATTTAAAAAATGGGAATTCATTAATTCTTGATCCTTATGGAGAAGTGTTAGCGGAAGTAAAAAGTTTTGAAAATGATTTATGCATAGCCACCATTACACCCGACAAGCTACAGTTGGCCGGAGGTTACCGCTATAAGAAAGCTCGTCGTCCTGATTTATACCGCGACATCATCGGCGGGGAACATCACCCAGAGACTAAACCCATTTGGTTGGCGGAAGAAAAAAAATAAACAAAATAAAAAGGGCTTCTAGATAATAACTAGAAGCCCTTTTCAATAGTATAAACTATTTTAGTATTTCATCAACTTAATGGATTTTATATCATCACCTGATTTGGCTCTTACGATGTAAACTCCATATGCCAAGCCTTCCAATGAGAAAGTATAACTGTCTGAAATAACAGATGCGTTATCCAGCAATACTCTGACTTCATTGCCCAATACGTCATAGAGTGCCAAATTCAATCTGCTTCCTACATTCTTAACGTTGATCTCCACGGTAACATCTGAAGATGCCGGGTTCGGATATACTTTCAAGCCATAAGCATCCAGATCCAATCCGTCTTCAATACCCGTTGAAGGAGATATGCTTATTGTCATCGAAGTAGGTAAACTGGTTGAAGGACATAACGAAGAAGAGGCGGTTACTTCTATGTCTCCGGAAGTAGCCGTTGATGAATAACTAACTGTTATCCCTTCCGTACCTTGTCCTGATGTAACAGTTAATCCGGTGCCTGTATAACTCCATGCAAACGTTACTCCTGTTTGTGCCGGTACAAAGTAAGCGACATTGGTTTGTCCTTGTGTTGCTGTAGCTGAACCAAAGATAGAACCCGGTTGGGACGCCATCGCATTCACTGTTATAGCCATCGATCTTGGAATACTGTTCCCTGATCCGTTGTTAGCCACTACACTCAAGTTACCGCCTGTCGCTGTCATAGAGAAGTCTATCGTAATCGAAGACGTTACCCCATTGATCGTTGCTCCTGTGCCACTGTAACTCCAAGTATAAGATGTTCCAGCTACACTTGGAACCGTATACGTCACCCCTGATACGCCCTGACAAACCGTGGCAGTACTTGCCGTAAAGGCTCCCGGCTGTGGTGTCGAACCTGCAGGGTTAACTGTAATCACTTGTGTACTGGCTGGACTTGTTCCGCAAGCATTCGTCGCTGTTACACTCAAGGTACCGCCTGTCGCTGATGCGCTATAGTCTACCGTGATCGCATTGCCTGTCCCATTGATCGTTGCTCCTGTGCCACTGTAGCTCCAGTTGTAAGTGGTTCCTCCTACATTGGTCACTGAATAAGCTACTCCTGATTGGCCTTGCAATACCGTAAACGTTCCTCCTATCGCTCCTGCTGAAGTCGGACTTGAACCCATCGTTACTGCTAACGTTTGTGCTGTGCCTGCTCCGCAAGTATTGCTTGGTGTTACCGTCCAGCTGCCTGATGTGCCTGATGCATAAGATACCGTGATCGCATTGGTATTGTTACCCGCTGTTATCGTTTGGCCTGTGCCACTGTAAGTCCAGGCATAGGTTACGCCTGCTACACTCGTTACACTATAAGTAACACCTGTTGTATTAGGACATGGGCTCACTATACTTGGGGTAATTGTACTTGGTTGTGTCGGTACGGATCCTACTGTAATCGCTAAAGTTCTTGGTGCACTCACATTGGCTCCTACTTGTGCCGTTACACTTAACGTTCCACTCGTTGATCCGGCAGCAAAGCTTGCTGTAATCGTATTCGTGTTCGTTGAAGAAGTAATCGTGAAGCCTGTGCCACTGTATGACCAGTTGTAAGTGGTTCCTCCTACGTTTGGTACGGTGTATACTACGCCTGTTTGTGGTGCACAGATATTGGCTGTACTCGTAGTGAATGCTCCCGGTTGTGGAACCGTTGCTGAATTCACCGTGATCGTGGTGCTCGATGCTGCACTTGTTCCGCAGGCATT
>JAQBNS010000083.1 GCA_028288405.1 Chitinophagaceae bacterium | reverse complement strand
AAGAGCGAGGAGCCAGGAGGTACGAAAGATCGCTCGTACCTCCTGGCTCCTCGCTCTTTATTTTTTTTACACATTGTTAATCGTTACTTTTTTCAGGATTTCTGCAATGACATCTGACGATCTTATGCCTTCTGCTTCCGCTTCATAGTTTAAAATGACACGGTGATTCAATACATCCAATGCTACTTCTTTAATGTCTTCCGGCAATACAAAATCTCTCTTGTTGAAAAAAGCAATTGCTTTGGAAGCCCTGTTCATATGAATAGCAGCACGTGTAGAGGCGCCATATTGGATATAATTACCTTCTTCTCCAAGGTTGTATTCTTTGGGATAACGTGTGGCAAAAATCAATTCAATGATATAACGTTCCAATGATTCAGAAATATTTACACGATTGATTTCTTCACGTAAGGCATAGATATCAGTCTTGTTCAATATGGTTTTCACTTCTGGTTTATGTTCCAAGTTCGACACTCTGCGCATGACCTGAAGTTCGGTTTCTTTATCTAAATAAGTAAGATTGACCTTCATCATGAACCGGTCTACCTGGGCTTCGGGCAGAGGGTATGTACCTTCTTGTTCTAAGGGATTTTGAGTAGCCAATACCAAAAAAGGTCGATCTAGTTGATAGCTTGTTTCTCCGATCGTAACTTGTCTTTCCTGCATACACTCCAGCAGCGCAGACTGTACCTTGGCGGGAGAACGGTTGATTTCGTCGGCTAAAATCATGTTGGCAAAAACCGGCCCCTTCTTTACCACAAATTCCCCGCTGTGTTGATTGTATACCATCGTACCCACCAAATCAGACGGTAACAAGTCTGGTGTAAATTGGATGCGATGAAAATCAAGATCCACTACTTGTGCCAGCGTATTTACACTTAATGTTTTTGCTAAACCTGGTACACCCTCCAATAAAATATGTCCTTCTGTACATAGACCAATCAATAAACGATTGATGAGGTAATGCTGACCCAATACTACTTTCCCAACTTCTTCAATGACATCGGTGACTTTCTGATGGTAGAATGCTGTTTTTTCTTTTCCTACTAAATTACTCATGCTATACGATCACCACTTTTTAAATACAAAAAACACCGCCAAAAGAATACAAATGAATCCTGCCAGGTAGTTCCAGGCGAGTTTGTCCGTCTTGAATATAAATAAAACAAACAAGCTAAACACGGATAACGAAATGATTTCTTGTATCATCTTGAGCTGGAACATAGAAAAAGGGCCTCCATTTTCTTCATAGCCGATTTTATTAGCCGGTACTTGAAAAATGTATTCGAAGAAAGCCAGCCCCCAGCTGACCATAATGGCAAGGAATATTCCCCATTTGGTAAACTCATTTAGCTTTTTCACTTGTAAATGGCCATACCATGCTAACGTCATAAAGATATTTGATAGCGTCAGTAAGAGAATTGTCCAAAGTCCTTTCATGGATCTAATATAAAAAAAGAGATCTGAAATCTGAGATCTGAGATGAGAAAATCTGATTTCAGATCTCAGATTTCAGATCGCTCTTTTGCGCGGCTTCCCAACCTATGATTGCTGTCTTTCTTGTCGGTCCCCACATGTAACCGCCAATGATACCACTGGATTGAATGACACGATGGCAAGGAATTAAAAAAGCAATGGGATTGCTGCCAATCGCCGTGCCTACCGCTCTAGAGGCACTAGGGTTTTGTATTTGTTCCGCTATACTTCCATACGTTGTTAACCCCCCTACTGGAATTTTCAATAAGGCTTCCCATACTTTCAATTGAAAATCTGTTCCCTTCAAATGCAATTTTATCGGATCGGTGTCATTCCAATCCTGTGTAAATATACGGAGTGTTTTTTGGTGTACTAAACTTTCTTTGTACTCAAAAAACGCACGAGGAAAATGTGCCTGCAACTCTTCAATCGCTTTTTGTTCCTCTTCTATAAAAGCAATGTAACAAATACCTTTTGATGTCGAAGCAATAATTAATTTCCCAAAGGGACTTTC
Organism: Chitinophagaceae bacterium; assembly: GCA_028288405.1. Classification (GTDB taxonomy): domain Bacteria; phylum Bacteroidota; class Bacteroidia; order Cytophagales; family Cytophagaceae; genus JACMQM01. Next base: position 43,709 of record JAQBNS010000083.1, on the reverse strand, counting down.
TTCGAAGCTGTATGAAATAGAAAGCTGCTCGCCTCCATTCTTGTATTCTCCAGGAGTCATGCCTTCTATCTTCACAAACAGATCGTGTAATCTGCCTGTTCCTGACAAGCCTGTTTCTTCCGCCACATCAAATAATGTAGCTTGGTTACCTTTTAGTAATTGCTTCGCATAGCCTACACTAATGAATTGTAGAAATTGTTTAGGACTTACTCCCGCCCAATCGGTAAATAACCGTTGAAAGTGAAAAGGACTTAGGTGCAGTTGTGCGGCAATCTCTTCCAACCCTGGCTGCTCTTTGAAATGCAGACGGATGTAATCGATCGCTTCGGCTATTCTGCTATAATTAATTTCTTCTTGTTTGCTCATACCAATCATCTTGTAACAAACTTACACCGCTTTGCGCAAGAGTAAAACCCGAAACTTGCTATGTTACTTTACACCATTATTTTGCATCCCAGGTATAATAGTTGTGTTCTGCGTCCAATATAAATCCAACAGCAGGATATAAACTATTGCCGATGGCATTTGTCTTTGCGGTTTCCAGCATCAATCCGCAGCTGTCTGTTTCTCTACTGAATTGTTGCACTTCAAAAAGTAACGCTTTGGAAATTCCTTGTCCACGGTATAAAGGATGAACAAATAAATCATTCAACAGCCAAAACCGTTTCATGCGTGTAGAAGAGAAAATAGGAAACAATTGTGTGAAGCCAGTCATTGTGCCTGTTGCATCAACAGCAACAAAAATCTCCGACTCCTTATTGTTTATACGATCTCTCAAAAATATTTTAGCTTCGGCAAGGTTTGATTCTTTTTCATAAAAAACGCGATAGCCATCAAATAAGAGAGAAAGCGGTTCCAGGTCTTGTAGTGTTGCTTTACGAATGGTGGTTCTCATGAACTAATAACTCTTAATAGGATAAGGAATTGCAAGTTAAAAAGAGTCCTCATCTAAAGAAATGAGTCATTTGAAAGATTTATTTTTTATTTTTTATTTCCAGGCAACGTTCCGGAACACATTCCTGTCTTCCCTGTACAAACTCCATAAAACATTAAAATCATGAAGAATACACACTTTTTACTCGCTTTAGTTTCCGCTGCTTGCCTTACTTTTACAGGTTGCAAAAAAAACAAGGAGGACAGTCCTGCTCCGGCCACTACAATCAATGACTTCATTGAAAAAAACGAAGTGTCATCTCAAACCTTCACCATCAATACTGACAACAGTCAGTCCTCTATTACCGGAGATCAAGGGACGAAAGTTACTTTCCCTAAAAATGCATTTACTACCTCTGATGGAACTCCTGTTACCGGAACTGTTTCTATTGAACTGAAAGAAATCTATGACAAATCAGACATGGTGCTTAGCGATCGTCCGACAACAAGCGACGGTAAATTGCTCATATCCGGCGGTGAAATTTTTATCAGCGCTACGGCGAACGGACAGGAACTTCAATTAGATACGAATACCAATATCTTGATTGAATTGGCACAAACTACCACAGTAGATACTACGATGGGTTTATTTACAGGAAGAGTAGATAGTTCCGGATTTAACTGGACACCTGTAGCCATTGATTCCTCTACAATAGCAAGAAGCGACACCAATTGGATCAACTCAGATCCAGGTTATTATTATGATCCTTCACATTATGTTTTCGCCATCTCTACGTTGGGTTGGATCAACTGTGACAGATTCTATTATAGTCCCAATACAACAAATATCCATGTTACCTGCAATGGTGAACCAAATGATAACAGCACCAGGGTTTACCTCATCTTCAACGACATTAACTCTGTTTCTCAACTGTGGGCTAACTCTTCGACCTTTGATTCCGGACTTGTACCAGTCGGAGAAGCTGTTACCATAGTGGCTTTTGGTATCAAAGACAATCAAGAATATTTTGCCACCAAAGACATCACCGTTTCCAGCGAACTTAATATAAGCCTTGATCTGGCAAAAGTTTCGGAAGCAGATATCACCACAGCACTTGAAAGTTTAAATTAAATACCCTGTTCCGGCTATCCGTTGCTACTCGACGGATAGCCTTTTTTTGTATTCTTAATTTGTTCATGACCCCAGACCAAGACCTCATAGAAGGTTGTAAGGAAGGCAAACACAGCGCTTTTGAAGCTTTGTATACCAAGTATGCGAAGCGTATGATGGCTATTGCCCTGAGGTATTGCAATACGACGTTTGAAGCAGAAGATATTGTACAGGAATCATTCATTAAAGTATTTGAAAAAATAAGTACGTTTGAAAATAAAGGTTCTTTTGAAGGATGGTTAAAAAGAATTGTAGTGAATTATTCCATCAACCATTTCCACAAGACCAGCAAAGAGCGAGCCTTTGAGGACAGTTCGGAAATTGAAATTCCAGATGAGCAAGTCATTCCTGTATTGTCGGAATTATCCAACACAGATTTATTATCGACGTTAAAACTACTGCCTTTAGGTTATCGTACAGTATTCAACCTGTATGTGATCGAAGGCTATTCTCATAAAGAAATTGCTGCCCTGTGTAAAATCAATGAAGGAACTTCTCGTTCGCAATTGGCTAAGGCAAAAATTTTATTGAAAGAAATAGTTCTAAAACATTCTTATGTAACGTATGGAAAATAAGGAAGACGACATAGAGAATTTGTTCCAGGAACGTTTTGCAAACGACGAAGCGCCCGTTTCGCCACGAGTATGGCAAAACATTAAAAACACCTTGCCCGAAGAAAAAAGGCCGACTGGTTTTACTTTTTCTCAAAACATAGTGCTTTGGAGTATAACAGCTATGCTTATTGTATCCGCTGTCATTGGTTCTTTTGTCATTTTCAACACAAACAATTCTGCTACCTCCAGTATAACCGCTCATCCGGAAAAAGAACGCTTATCGGTCGAAGAAATAAAGGAGTACACCCCATCCGATACCAACGGCAACACCCGTGTAAGCAGAAGAAATAGCAACCATTCCTCTTACGACTCACTTCTAAAAAATAATTCTGACAAACAAACGATTCAACAATCCAATAACAAGAAGGCTAATGGCAGTAATTCTAAAGTTACGGTTCTATCCAATTACTCATCGAAGACCAAAGACCGCATAGACATTATAAATAACCTTTCCTCTTCTCAAAAAGATTCTTTAACCTCCACGATAAAGAATAACAATGCCATCACACCTATAAAAAACAAAAAGAATACTTCTTCAACAAATGAATCCCTGTCATCGGCAAGACTTCATAATAAAAAAACAATTCTTCCGATCGCTGCGTCTAATGCTAACACTAATTCATCCGACCAAAATGAAAAAAACAAGTTGAGTAGCTTTGACAAAGAACAATCAAATGCTAATCCTGATCTTTCTATCACAAATCAACATAAGAAAACCTCAAGTTCTTCATTTGATGAGGCAGCGCATACAATGGTTACTTCTACTGACACGTTGAGCTCAACGAATCCTACCGGCAACAAAACAACACTTCGTCCAGATAGTACAGTTAGTCAAAAATATCAGGAGCTAAATCCAACCCTTTATAACAGTAATGCCTCTATAGCACACTCAGATACGATCAATAAAAAAAATAATGTGACCTTGTCTTTTGTCACAAGCGATCACACACAACAAACTAACGATAGCATTTTCTCTACCGACGATAACCAAGCCATCACCTTTAATCAACTTGTTCATTCCCATTCTGATTCTTCCTTAACGAATAACTCTTCTACTATAGCAAATCCTTCGGTTATTCAGAAAGGCAGTTTAAAAAACACAAACCTGGTTGAACAGATCGGGAACAAAGATTCCATTTTAGGTTCGAGTACTTCACAAAATGATTCGCTGTCCTCCTCATCCATGCTCACCAATACTTCTGTTCCGGATAGTCTGATGACTGCCATGGACAGTATAAAAACCTTAAGCAAAGATTCTGTTCTAACAGAAACGACAGCTAAAAAAGAGAAAATCAAATCGAATTTAATGAAGCACCTTTCTTTTGACATTGTCGCTGCTGCACTCTTAACCGGAGCCTCCACCAAGGCAACGGACAGTTCATATCAATCAGCCGTAGAAGATAAAAACAAAAAAGATAAAAATAGTTTGGGATACTCTGCAGGGATCATTGTCAATTACAAATTGAGCAATCGACTCCAAGCTTCTGCCGGCATTGTTTACACAGCATTCTCAGAGCAATACAATTTTAATTACACCGTAAAGAAATTTGATTGGGTGTATATCGATTCCAACTGGCAGCAAATAGAATCTGACTCCATCAACAGAGACATCAAAGCCAAAGACCAATACAGTTTCCTTTCTATACCGCTTCAGTTTTCTTACACTTTTCTTATCAAAGAAAAAATACGTCTTTCAGCCACAGCGGGGATTCGAAGCAACATCTTGTTAAAGGGAGTAACCTATTTACCCAATGCAAGAAAAAGTGATGTGGTCGAAGTGAAGTCAGGATTTAATAGCATTTCATTTAGCTACCTGATCGCCCTGGAAGCGGAATACAAACTGAATGCGCATACTGCATTATTATTACAGCCTACCTTTATGTATGGTGCATCTTCGATTCATAGCAAGGCTTCTGCTCTTAGCCAGAAACCTTATGGTGTAGGCTTGACGTTAGGTTTACGTTTTATTTTTTAAGTATAGATACTCATTTGCAAATACTCATTAACGGTAATGGTTACCCCAAAGTGAGCCGTTATAAAAAATAACTTTGCTCACTTATTTTTTTATAGTCCTCTTAAACGCCGCATTCACACTTAATGCAACTGGTATAACCCTTGCGACATAATTGTTGTTGTAAAAATATTTACAACTTAAATCAAAGCCATGAAAAGAAACACACTATTCGCAACTCTTGCCCTGGCATCGGTTGTGGTTTTTGTCAGTTGCAAAAAAGATGATCCATCTCCAGCAGGAACTGTTACTAACCCACCTATTCAAACTACTGTACAAAGTAATGTGTCACTTGGTTCTAATGCCTCCACGCTGGCGGTTCTTGCCGGTACCGCTGTCACCAATACCGGAGCAACAAACATTACAGGCGATATGGGATTGAGTCCTGGTACCTCTGTGGGTGGTTTCCCTCCAGGTATATTGAATGGGACACTACACATTAATGATGCGACAGCCAACGATGCCAAATTGGATTTGACAGCAGCCTACAACGACGCTGCAGGAAGAACGTCAACCGACATGGTAACGCTATCCGGAAACCTTGGAGGTCTTACGTTAACTCCAGGTCTTTATAAATCCACTTCTTCATTGTCGATCTCTTCGGGTGATTTGACCTTTGATGCGAAAGGTAATTCAAGTGCTGTGTTTATTATTCAAATAGCTTCTACACTTACTACCACTTCCGGACGTAAAGTTATACTCAGCGGTGGTGCATTGGCTTCTAATATTTATTGGCAGGTAGGTAGTTCTGCTACGTTCGGAACAACCTCTGTATTTAAAGGAACGGTGATGGCTATGCAGTCTATCACTTTCAATACCGGAGCAACATTAGACGGTAAAGCTTTGGCACGTACGGGTACTATTATTTTAGCAGGTAATACGATTGTTAAACAATAAATAAAAATATATTCTTGAAGAAGCCATTGTCAGACGAATTTCTGATAATGGCTTTTTTATTTCCTGGTAATACTACTTTTCATCATCAGCTGGTAACCTAAATAATAAAATAACGCTAAACACCAGGTATAACACACGTTTTAGCGTGTCATAACAAATACAAAAATGTGTTTAACCAATCTGTTAGTTGCAATTGCACAAAAAAAGTAAAAAATATAACAAAGCTTTTTTTATCTCTTCTTTCGTGTTACTGAAAGCAAAAAAAGATTGCTCGCTAGGCGCAAAGTTTTAGTTTTAAGAACATTTTTATTTTCAACTAAACCTAAACTTAACCGTTATGAAAAAAACAAAATTGCTTTTGTGTGCCTTCGGATTGCTATTCGCAAATGTACAGGCACAGGATTACAAGGTCAACAAACACGTTGCGAACTATCCGTATGAAGAATCCATCACAGTAGATGGAAATTATTGGCAAGATCCTTTCTGGACGGGTTCAGTTCCCATTCCAAGAGTAGAAGGAGCCAATAAGGTAGTAATTGGTTCTACCGACAACACGTTTGATTTTGCTGCCACCTATGACAACAACTATTTGTATGTTGTTGTGATTGCCAAGGAAACGTATGCCTTCAACCAAACGCAGACCTGGTTCCAGGACGATTCTGATCCAAGCACACCTTGGGACGACGATGCGGTTGAATTTTTCATCGATCCTAAAAACGGTCATCCGCTTTTTCAGGCTATTGTTAGTCACAAAGTAGATTACAATGCACCTCGTGAACTATGGGTAAATGGAAACTACACGAAGGATGGTATTCTGTTTGGAACGGCTTTTCAATCCGGTACCAAATACGTTTCTCAATACCAGGTGGAAGTAGCCATTCCATGGAGCAAGCTTGGTATCACACCGGCAAGTGGTTTTCAATTTGGTCTTGACATTGCTGTAGACGATGACGACAACGGTGGTGCAAGAGACGGACAAGTGGTCTGGAAAGGAACTGCCAATAACTGGAACAGTACCGCAGGCTATGGCACTGTAAAATTAAATGCTGCAGACTATGGTGTGGCTTATGCTAATTATAGCAACGGAGCACTGGTTGTTGACGGAGAAGTCATTCATGATGCCGCTTATACGAATTCTGCTGTTACCAATGTAAGCAAACAGGTGATCGGTGCTTCTGACAATGAAGCCAACATACGACTGACCTGGGATCCCAACTATCTTTATGTAGGTGCGGTAGTATGGGACAACCATGCGTACACGAACACTTTATACAATGATTCTCCGGAGTTATGGAATGATGATGCGCTTGAGATTTTCATCGATCCGTTGAATACCAAGCTTCCTTATTTCGACGCTAATTTACACCGTCAGATTACAGTGAGATACAGCACGATTGGTGTACCTCCGCAGGTCAGCATAAGAGGCAATTCAACCGGTATTCTCTATGCTTCTCAAAAAGTGAATACACCAATTTATGTCGGCGGTTATTCGGTAGAAGTCGCTATTCCCTGGAGTAATCTTGGCATCAGTCCGCAGACAGGATTATATTTAGGTTTTGATGTTGCTGTAGATGATGATGATAACGGCGGTACAAGAGACAGTCAATTGGCTTGGAAAGGCACCATAGACGATTGGCAAAACGCATCTGTATGGGGAACGATCCTTATCAACCAGTACGGTTTTTCAACAGGGTCTTCCGGTGCAAGAGACAGTCAGGAATCTTCTGTTGTAGAAGAGAACACCACGACTTCTTGTTATCCAAATCCAGTTAAAGATCAATTGACGGTTGCATTCGGGTTACCTGCTTCTTCTATAAAAATACTGGATGCCCAAGGTCAACTCATCGTTGAAGAAAAGGTAGAAGGATTGAGTAACTATATACTTAATACTTCATCATTCAGAGCCGGCTTGTACCTGGTAAGTGTTTCTAACCTTAACGGAAAAACAGAAACATTTAAAATTGTCAAATAATTATTGCCTATGATTCTTAAAAACGACTCCGCCGGCGCAAGCGAAGGCTTGCGCCATCTTTTTTCTTAATCCTATAAAACTTTATTTACTTTTTAACAATCACTTTTTTACCTTGACGATCCATTCTGCATCCGCATTTTTTACAGGTCCATCCGCCAAATAACAATTGACGCCAGTCTTGTGGAATTCTGAATACAGGTTGTCTTGTACCACATTGAGGGCAATTAGCTGTTAGGTTGATAAAACTTTTGGAGTTGCTCATATAGCTGGTTGTTATTTTTGATTCATTAATTTGGCCATCGCCCTTATCGGAAACGTTCCAACTCCCTTGAATTTAGGAGGAACGGCACTGAAGGCAAAACCGTCTTCCGGCAATACCTGCAATTGGCAAAGGTGTTCCACAATTAAAATTTCTGCACCTAATAAGGTGGTATGGACAGGCCTGCTTTTACCTGTCGTATTGTCAATGTTATGAGAATCTATACCGACAAGTTTAGCGCCGTTGTCTCTCAAATATTCCGCGGCATCCTTTGTGAGGTAAGGATGATTTTCATAATACAGTGCCGTGTTCCAATGCATATCCCAACCGGTATGTATAAGTACGGCACGATCTTTAACAGGATAGTTCTTCACCTGATCTATTGTAATCTCCAGCATTTTTTTAAAAGGTACACGGATGACAATACCTTCGAGGTCTACAAAACTTTCCAGTCCCATTTCAGAAAGGTCTTTGCCATTTTCAAAACGATGAAAAGGACAATCGATATACGTTCCCGTATTCGTGACCATTTCTATTTTCCCGATTTGAAAAGAAGTGCCTTCTTCATACATATTTTTAGAAGTTTCTCTGCTAAGGAAATCACAGATCACCGGTGCCGGCAAGCCTTTGTAGGTAATGAGACCATTTTCAATGGTGTGGCTAAGGTCGATGAGTTGAGGTTTATTGTTCATTTAATTCAAACTATCTTAAACAAAAATGCTACTTTGCAAGAATAACTTCCACGTATTTTTCTTTTAACACATCACAGCGCGTGCAATTACCCTTCCCCAATTGTGATTCTACATTATCATATACACTACAAAATTCATACGCACTGCCATTCAATAATCTATAGCACATAATCAGCACACTCAAATTTATAAATTCATCACTCGTACTAATGTGTTTATTGGCCTCCTCAAAATAGGAATCGCTTAGCATACCGTAACCTTGCTCTTGAGATAAATAGGAAAGAAGCATCAGCGTCTCACAATCACTGGGGTAAATCGCTTTAGCTTTTACAGCCCAATCCATAGCCTGATTAATGCTATCTTCCTTAAGATACATTTCGGCCATCAATTTATAATCCCGAAAATTTTTCTTTCCCGCAGGTTCGGCTTTAATCTTCGCCAACAGAGTATTTTTGAAAAGAGTCTTGTCTTTCTTTTGAGAAGCTATATAAAGTAATCCGCTGTATACATCTGTTTCATTGAACAAAGGGCCTCTTTTATTAATTGGAAATACTTCAATGGCTTTTGAAAAAAACGAGATGGCTTTGTCCTCACCGTTCAACATAAACTGAATGTATCCAAGATTTTTGTAGGCGGTGAACGCATTGACTGATTTAGTCTTCAATGATTTTTCAAACCAATTATCCAATGCTTTCAATGCGATAAGATCATTCGACGTATACGAGAACTTTATTGTCCCATCTTCATTTTGTGTAAAATACTGCATCTTACTCATGAGAACCAGCACATCCACCATTCGCCGCGCTTGCTGGACTTTCTTGTCTTTAGCGAATCGATTGGTATAATCATCGATGGCTGCAAAATCAATTCCCTTATTGTAATCTTCATCTCTGTATACTTTATTCAAAGTAGAATCTGTGGTTACTTTCAATTGGTTCTGGTAATTTTGTCTTAAAATTTCAGCCATAGCAAAAAGAATATAAGGACCGGAAGGATATTTTTCACTTTTCTTAAGTGCATTTTCACAGACCAGTTTAGCTTTGTCAAATTGTCCCAAACCCAATAAGATGGTAGGATAGTTAGTCAATGCCATTGAATCCGTGGCGTTGATAGCAACCGCTTTATCGAATTCTTGCAAGCCTATGCTGTCTTCAAGAGTATAGTGCACTTGTCCGCGGAAAGAATAATAAGAAGAGCTATCTTTTTTGAAATAAGAAATATCCGTGTGCTTCAACGCCATTTCATAATAGCCCTTGGCTAATAAATATTGCTCATTAAAATTATAGTAGTCTCCCAATGCTTTTGCATAAATAGGATTGGCAGGTTCTGCCTGAAGCAGTTTTTCATGCTTTTCTAAATAGTGTTGATCGAAAGCTTCAGGGGGTTTGTTCATTTTATCTGAAGTGGCGCAGAGGTCGTTAGTAGAAAATGTATAATCCATCGACATGGGCAGAGCGAAAAGCTCTTTAATCGTATTTAACAATTCTTTTCTGTCGTCGGAAGAGAGTGTGTGTTTCAATTCACAGGTTTGAGAAAAGGTAGAGGTACTTGCGAAACATAACAGTAAAAAAAGTAATGTCTTGTTCATAAAAATCAGCGTCAGGAAATGGATCAAAAATTATTGAAAACTACTTATAATTATTGATACTCAAAATACGGAAAATAGTTTAGATTACCGTTCGATAAAGCAGAATCTCTAAGGTACCATCCGTACATGTAAGCTACTATTTTGTAATTTGCTGGCGCTATGTAGGCCTACGATTTTAATCTTCAAATTCTTTATGGTGTCGATATGAACGAAACTGAAAATACTTTTCTATTCTCCTGGAATCCGATCAAATTCAGTTGGCCCGAGCTCGGCGAACAAATCGAGCTGCTGAAACATGGCGGAAAGGTAGAAGAAAGCTGGACCTGCGCCAGTCATAAAAAAGTAAAACCAGGTGATCGCGCGTTCGTCTCCTTTGTAGGCATGGACCCGCGCGGGATTTTTGCTTCCGGCTCTATTTCCTCTGAACCGTTCATTGGTAAAAACAGAAAAGGAAATCCTTGCTATCGTGTGCTTATTGATTTTGATGTGCTGCTGAATCCTGCTACCGAATCTATTCTTACGCTGGATATTTTAAACATGGGTCCGATGAATAAACAGGTATGGACACCACAGTCTAGTGGTATTAGTATTAAGCCTGAATTTGTGGAGGAGTTGGAATTGTTGTGGGAGGATTTTTTGGGGACGAGGGAATAGTTGAATTAACTTCCTAGGTAAACTAGATTACTCCTGATTTGAGCTTTAGTACCTATTAATTTCTATTCGTACAATTTCTATGACTGTAAACTACACTTTCAAATTTTAGATGAATGGAGTTCGGAAGGAAGTATCGAAGGACTTAGTGGAGCGCATACCATCAGAGGTTATAAGCAAGCCCGTTTCATGGCTAGAGGCATGACGTTTGGTAACATCGAATGGCGTACACGATTTGCTCAAACCACTCTTTTCAAACAACACCTGGCTTTTAGTGTCGTTCCCTTTGTAGACTTTGGAAGTGCATGGGATATTTTTGATCATGCGACAAGCCTTGACAACTATCGCTATGGTGAAGGACTAGGTTTACGTATCGCATGGAATGTGAATACCATTCTTCGTTTTGACTATGCTGTATCAAAATAAGACGCACAATTATTTTTTAATTTCGGGTATACCTTCTAACTTTTAGCAATCATAAAATCAATAGAGTATGTGGTGGATCTACGCTTTACTTTCCGCATTGTTTGCAGCACTGACCGCTGTGTTTGCTAAAATTGGCATCAAGGAGGTGAACTCCGACTTGGCTACAGCCATTCGTACCGTAGTCATTCTAGTGGTAGCCTGGAGTATTGTATTCTTCAAAAAAGAAATGACAGGCATCGGTTCGCTGACTAAATACAATATATTATTCCTTATACTTTCAGGATTGGCTACAGGCTTGTCATGGATCTTTTATTTTAAAGCATTGCAAATCGGAACCGTATCGCAAGTCGCACCGGTAGACAAGCTGAGTGTAGCCTTGGCTATTTTGCTTTCCGTTATTTTTCTTGGAGAAATACTTACCTTAAAAATGGCCCTTGGTGCAGCACTCATCATTGCGGGTACTGTGGTATTGATTTTATAATGGACACAATAGTGGTCTATAAAGAAGTGGAACATTGGAGCATTGATTCATGAGTGATATAACGATACAAGAATTGTCTGGTCTATTGTTTTATCCTTATAGAAGGAAGAGTAAATTTCCTGGTTAAAGGATTTTGCCTTTTGGTAGACGAGGAGTTTTTCGAAGTCGAACATAAAAAATGGTGATGAAAAAATAAGGAAAAAAAGAAAAGCTCAGCTGATTTAGCTGAGCTTTTAGTGTGAGTTGGAGTACGAGTGAGCAGAAACACACTCACACATTCCCACTCACACTGTCGTGTACCCAGGGCGGGAATCCTCTATTTTTATTATAGAAGATAATAGCTTATAATTGCACGTAACTACATGACTATCACATATAAGTTGTCTTTTATAGGCTATCATTAGCATCCGTGGTCATCGGTTACAGGATCTTTTGCCACCTAATATGACAACCAGATACAAACTACTATTTTTGATAGCTTAGTGACCGCAGAAGTAAAAAGTCCTGATCGTCGTCGTCAATTAAAAAATATTCTTGTAAGGTGTCGTTACTACAATTCTTTATAAACTAAGAATTGAATCCGAGTAACTTTTACACATTTAGCCTAAGAGAAAGAGACAAAGAGTTACTAATAAATGAATATTATAATAAAACCATCGAAGATGTATGCCTGCTTAGTTCTTTTAAACCAACTATAATTCCAATTACTTTCTCCTTGTAGTAACAATATACTCTATTTAACAATGCTTGCTCTACTAACTTTACTAATGGTTTAAGAATTACAGCCATAATGGTTATAGATAGTGTTGCAATTAACAGGCTAATGGCTATCGAATCAACGAAAGACACAACAATTGCTTCAATTATTAATAGCATACTAGCACAAGCAATTAAAGAAATTTTAGTCGCTATGCTTTTTTGGGAAATCATTTCGGTAGACAACAAGGCATTTTTTAATCTCGTAATATCTTGTATCGTTCCTCTCGCTCCATTATTTGTCGATACAATCTTTATCTCAAGAAATAGTTTCGACGCAGCCCAAGTAGAATAACAAACTGTAAGTCGCTCCTCTGAATATTTACTATCTATGCTTCTTATAGTATTCTTAAATAAATTAAAATCAAAAGGATCAATCTTTCTACAAAAGCTGTACAATGATATTCCGGAATAACATTTAAGAATACTTATCGCTTCATCTGAAAAAGAAAACGTTTTTGTTTTTAAATTATATGTCCAATTGCCAATGTGGGTATTCTTTTGTATTTCGAGAAGAGCCTCTTTTGCTTCTATTTCTGCATTCTGGATTCCTTTAACTCTAATTGCATTCATTATACTTGTCTTAAGTACACTAGATGACAAATAATCTTTATTAAGGAAAAACGTCTCACCTTTCTCCATCAGACTATTCATATCTCCTTTGTCTTTCTGACTGATCAATGTTATAATCGGAGTACTTAAATTTATTTGCTTCGCCTCATCTAAAATCGCAGCATAATTCTTGACTTTATAATCCAAAAAAATACAATCGTAATCTCCTTCTTTAATGATTTCTGATTCGTTAATGCTATCATTGGCGTAATCAATCTTCAGTTCAAGATTTGTTTCTTGTAGCATTTTCTTGAACACCTTATTTTCATTTATCCCCTTATTAGTCAGCAAAATGCGCTTTACAATAACCTCTTCCATAATCTCCATTTGTCTATACAATATAACCTTTAATCGACATAAAAGCAATTTTTATAGGCAAATATTATGTGTCTATCTTTTAGAAATTGGCAAGGGAGATACTCTAAGCTTACGTTGTGATTGAATACAGAAAAAACATCTCGAAAGCAGAGCTAGAGGAGGAATATGACAATTTATACTCGAAAAAAGGCAACTTCCATTTTTCAAACGATCAAAATTACTATTATGAAATTAAAGACCATAGTAGCAAGAGATTTCCTATTGCTATATATCGCTCATTTAATAACACTATGCAAAAACATTGATATAGTATCTTGAAAAACTTATCTTTAACAGATTAGTATACTCAATTTTAAGATGGATTCTAACAATTATACTGTAGTAGATTTATTTTGTGGTGCTGGAGGATTAACACATGGCTTTGTGAAACAAAAATTCAACATAGCAGCAGGTATAGATTCTGATAGTTCCTGCGAATATGCTTTTACAACTAATAACAAAGCGAAATTTATCTGCAAAGAAATTCAATCTATTAGTGCAGAAGAAATTAAACAACTATATCCTAAAGGCTCAATTAAGATTTTAATAGGATGTGCTCCATGTCAACCATTTTCTAGATATACAAAAGGCATGTATAACACTAAGAAGAAGGGTGAAAAATGGAATTTGCTTTCCTACTTCGCAAAATTAATTGAAGAGGTACAACCAGATATAATTTCTATGGAAAATGTACCACAACTTGCAAAATATGATAAGCAAGGTGTATATGGAAAATTCATTAAGACTCTAAAAAATAATGGATATCACATATCAGACACAAAACGTATTGTTTTTTGTCCTGAATATGGAGTGCCACAAAACAGAAGACGCTTAGTTCTCTTAGCTTCAAAATTTGGCGACATTGAATTAATGCCACCAATATACTCTAAAGAAAATCTACCGACTGTCAGACAATTCATTGGTGATTTGCCGAAGATAGAAGATGGAGAAATATGTGCAACGGATTCATTACATAGATCAAGAAAACTTTCGGATCTAAATAAAAAAAGAATTGAGCATACAAAACTAGGTGGCGGTTGGAAAGACTGGGACAATGAATTACAACTAGATTGCCATAAAAAGGAAACTGGCAAAACTTTTGGCTCTGTATATGGAAGAATGAAATGGGATGAACCATCTCCAACCATGACAACACAATGTATAGGTTTAGGAAATGGAAGATTTGGTCATCCAGATCAACATAGGGCTATTTCACTGCGAGAAGCTGCAATGTTACAATCTTTCCCTAAAACATATAAGTTCATTAATCCTAAATCGGATAAAATTGTTATAAAAGATCTTCAAAGGCACATAGGTAACGCCGTGCCTGTAAAACTAGGAGAAGCTATTGCAAAAAGTATAAAGTTGCATTTAAAGGAATATTCAAATGGCTAACAAAATAATTACCGCCAAAGACGTTGAGAAAGCTGAAAAGCAGATTAAAGAATTGCAAATACCATATGAATATGATACGAAGGAATATCCTATTGAAGTTTTACTTCACAAATTCAAATCGGATGATCCAGAAAGTTCAACAATAGTCATACCTGGTTATCAAAGAGATTTTATTTGGAAAGATAAGGAGAAGGCTAGATTTATAGAATCATTACTTTTAGGAGTACCTATTCAACCACTATTTGCAGCAGTTATAGATGAAGATGGATCATTGGAATTAATTGATGGTTCGCAAAGACTTAGAACTATTGATGCATTTATGCACGATGAATTCAAACTAAGTGCATTAAAAAAACTTTCTGATCTTAACGGTTTAAAATTTTCGGATTTTATTCAAGCAAGAAAAAATAAATTTTCTCTAATAAGTCTAAGAGTTCATGTAATTACAGAAAAAGCAAGCTTATCTATTAGACAAGACATTTTTGACCGTATTAATACAAGTGGACAAGCAGCTAAAGATAGTGAAGTTAGGAAAGGAGCCCATTCAGGTAAATTCTACAATTTTGTAATTGAATGTGCTAACAATCCTTTATTTAATAAACTTTGTCCTATCTCCACACAAGCTAAAAAAAGAGGAGAAGCTGAAGAGTTAATATTAAGGTATTTCACTTACTCAACATATGGAACGGAAAGAAAAGAACGAGGAAGAAAGATCTTAGATATGTTCTTGATTGACCAAAACGAAAAAGGTTTCAACAAGGCGACTAAAAAGAAAGAGTTTTTAGATATGCTGAAATTTATTCAAGATAATTTCCCTATGGGATTTCGCAAAAATCCAAATTCAAATTCAACACCTAGAGTTCGTTTTGAAGCTCTATCTTTAGGTGCTCATTTTGCCTTAAAAACTAATCCGAATTTAAAGGTGACATCTTTAGAATGGCTTAACTCTAAAGAATTTGATGAAGTAACAACATCAGATGCAAGTAACAATCAAGGAAGATTATCTAAACGTGTTCATTTTGTAAAAGATTGCTTATTAAATAAAATTAAAATTAATACGCTGTCTTATGAGACGAACTAGAGAAGATTTTATTCAACGCAAAAAGGAAGTAGAAAGGTATTTCGATTTTTTATTAAAGCTAGATAAAGACAAGCCTGTTCTTAGTTTTCTAGATAGAGATGTTCCTCAAAAATTCAAAATTGACAGCGAACTTTTTAAAATAATTAAAGCAAATGGATTCCTCTTGATTTATAATTTAGTGGAGTCTTCATGTAGGAATGCGTGTATAGAAATACTAACAGCTATTCAGAAAAAAAAACTTTCTTATAAGAAACTATCTAATGAATCGCAAAAACTTTGGATATCATATAAAGTAAAAGGCAAGAACGATTACCATTCATTTACTCATGATATAATTCAAAATAACTTTGCAGAATTTCAAGCTTTGTTTGATAACTTTCTAGCCGATAATTATGACAAAGACAAAGATTTTTTAGGAATCTCTGGCAATATTGATGCTAAAAGAATTAAAGAACTAGCCGATCAATATGGCTTTAGCAAAGAAGTTGGAGAAGCTATTAGAGGTGAAGATACTCTTCAACTGATCAAACATATGAGAAACAAGCTTGCACATGGCAGATTAACTTTTACTGAAAGTGTAAAGGATAGATCAGTAACTGATATGATAAGATACAAAGATGAGACAGTAGCTTATCTAGAAAGTTTTTTAAATAATATCGAAAACCATATAAAAACAAGCAGTTTTAAGAAACCAAAAAGTACATCTAATACCTAACAGCGTTTCGCTGTTAGGTATTAGATGTACTTTTTCGTTCTAATATCTCGTTTACAACATCGACATTTTCTCTAGTTTCTAAACTAAATTTAAACTCATCACCCTTTTTAAAATCATTAATAGAATGGATCTTAGTGAAAAAATATTGAATTTCTTTAGTCTCTTCAAACTCAGATGTATTTAACCAAATTTTTTCTTTAGTAATGTCAAAATGTACATTACCTTTTATGTTCCAAATGTGAGCTAACGCATTGCCGCCATTATTATTATCTATAGATATTATAAGTCCTTCAACTATTTCGACATCTGAATTCTCTCTTGCAACAAGAAAAGCATTTCTTATGCATTGATTCTTAACAATTTCAATATTTGAAATATTTATTTCTTCTGGCCTTTTCGAGATGGTAATTTGATTTTCCATTTGTTACTCTATCATTTTCTGAGATACACCTTCTAGAATTACAAGCTGCTTTTGTTCTCCTGTGGTATTGAGCTTGTAATTGATTTCTAATGCTTTCTTAGCACCTGGAATAGGATCTCCTGCTAATTCATTGCTAGCTTTAATGGTCAAATTATTTGCGACGAGATTAGAAACTTTATCTGTTACATCATAGAATTTTTCATTTGCTCCATATCTGGCAGAAATAATTGTAACTCCAACTCGTTTCTTTCTATAAGTAACAGACAGACTATCGGCTTCTACACCATGATACTCTCCTTTACTATCTCTTACTAAATAAGCAGAAATACTTTTCCCATTGACGTTTTTATCAAAAGAAAGTATTTTTCCACTTGGCATAGCTCTAATGTTTTCTATTTTAACTACATCACCATTAGAAAAAACAAAGCTATCTCTATTGATACTAAAAGAGCTTAGGCTTGTTTTTGCATCAGGATACTCACAAAAAAGTTCCCATTGGAGTTCTTTGGCTAAGAAGAATGAAATATCATCATACCTTCTTATTCTCTCACTTAAAGTCTCTTTAAACTCTTTTAGTTTTTCTAGCATATCATTATCACAATAGGTTATGTAATTCCAACTGAAATTTAGTGGAATGTAAAAGCATTTTATAAATCTTGGTACTAGGATAATTACTTTTACAGATTGAAATTATTTCCTGTTCGTCTTTAACTGAAATATTTGCACCTAAAATTATCTCATCTACATCATCAGAGCTAAATTCAAAAAAGTCTATAGTCTTCCTCTTTATAAATCGATACTCACCTTCATGTTTCCATACATGACTTTTATATACAAGTTGTGGAATTATATGTTCCATAACATCTATACCGCTGTTGAGTATAATTGTAGAATATTTATCTACATAATGAACTTCACCAAGTAAGCCTGCACTTTTAAAAAACAGTTTTTTAGTATTAAAACCTATAACAAATCCTGCATGTGAATTTGCATAATAAGACCACATTAGAATACTCTTATTATTACTAGATAAACATATAACACCGTATGTATTTCTGATTAGATCAAGTTGTGCCTTTTCTCGATCTATTAGAGTTTGTTTAGTAGTTTCTTTTGCAATTCTTTTAGCATCACGTATTAAAAATTCTTCAGACAAATGTGGCTCATTTTCATTCAATATTTTCTTAACCATATCAAACAACTGATCTTCAGTTAAACTTTGATAGCTAATTTTGATATTGATATCAAAAGGATCATTAAATGAATCCGCTTTACTGTAATACAATCTTTTTGAAAGGAGTATATCTTTATGATTTTTATCATCCCAAGATCTATATTTATAAAGGACATCCGGAGCTCCAACGAGGCCATCTTGAATATATCTTTCTAGCATACACTTATCACCTAAAAATTGAGTTAGTAAAAAACAGATTCAAAAAAGATTACTACTAAATCAAAAATTACATCTCTTTATCTCTCTATCCAAGTATGTGTCCAAAAAGACAACAAAAAAGCTCGTCCTCTTACGAAAACGAGCTAACTGGTACCCGGGGCGGGACTTGAACCCGCACTAACATTACTGCCAACAGGATTTTAAGTCCTGCGTGTCTACCAATTTCACCACCCGGGCAAAAAAAGAAACGTAGGGTTGCCTACGTTTCCTTGATGAGCGAAAGACGAGATTCGAACTCGCGACCCCGACCTTGGCAAGGTCGTGCTCTACCAGCTGAGCTACTTTCGCATGGTATAGTTTCAACCCCTATTTGGGATTGAGATGACAAAGATAGGCACAGAAGCTTATTTTGCAATACTTTTTTAGAAAAATCTTAGGGACTAAGACCTAACTTTGTCTTTCTGAACGAGATTCTTCATTTCATTCAGCTTCAACAAGGCCTCCACCGGGGACATGGTATTGATATCCAGGCCCTGAAACATGGATTTCAGTTCTTCCCACTCGGATGGAACAGCCTCAAATAATTGCATTTGCACGCGCTGTTCCGAAATTTCTTTCAAAGCCTGCTTCTTGGAATCCGTCAGTTTTTCCTTTTCCAGACCTTTCAGCACCTCCGATGAACGAAGGACCACTTGGTTCGGCATGCCCGCCAGCTGCGCTACATGGATACCAAAACTGTGTTCACTGCCGCCTTCTTTCAACTTACGCAGGAAAACAATTTTATTGCCCACCTCTTTCACCGACACATTGAAATTCTTGATGCGGTGAAACTGCTCCGACAATTGATTCAGTTCATGGTAATGCGTAGCGAACAAGGTCTTGGGTTTACACTTCGGATGCTCATGTAAGAATTCTACAATCGACCAGGCAATGGAGATCCCATCGTAAGTGCTGGTACCGCGCCCGATCTCATCCATGAGGATGATGCTGCGCTCGCTCAGGTTGTTGAGGATGCTGGCGGTCTCACTCATCTCCACCATGAAGGTAGATTCACCTCGCGACAAGTTATCAGAAGCGCCTACTCTTGTAAATATTTTATCGATGATACCGATCTCTGCAGACTTGGCCGGAACAAAACAACCGACCTGCGCCATGAGCACGATCAATGCGGTTTGACGAAGCAAAGCCGATTTACCCGCCATGTTGGGTCCGGTAATGACGATGATCTGACACGTCTGGTCATCGAGCATGACGTCGTTGGGAATGTAGTCCTCGCCGGGAGGAAGGTTGCGCTCAATCACCGGGTGACGGCCTTCGACAATGTTTAAGGCCAGGGTATTGTTGACCGCCGGCCTGGCGTAATTGTTCTGAACAGAAATGAAAGCGAAAGAAACCAGGCAATCCAAACGTGCGATCAGCTGCGCATTTTGCTGAATGATCTGTACATAATCGTCTGCAAACAAAATCATCCTTCTGAAAATATCAGCTTCGATGGTAACGATTTTATCTTCTGCAGTAAGAATAGTTTCTTCGTAAACTTTTAATTCTTCCGTAATGTAACGCTCGGCATTGACCAGTGTTTGCTTACGGATCCAATCCGTAGGTACCTTGTCTTTGTGCGTATGCGTGACTTCTAAATAATAACCGAAGACTTTATTGAAAGAAATTTTCAACGAAGAAATGCCGGTGCGTTCTACTTCACGTTGTTGAATTTGCAACAAATGATCTTTACCGGAGTAAGCGATAGAGCGCAATTCATCGAGCTTGGCATCGATGCCTTCTTTCACCATCTTTCCCTGATTGGAAAGCATCGGTGCATCCGGTTTTAATTCGGCTTCTATTTTTTGCACGAGTAAATCGCAGGTGTTGATTTGATCCGCCATTCTCGCTAACGCTGTGACACCTGTTTCTTTCAATAAGACGGCAATAGGCGCCAACTGTTCCAATGAACGCTTCAGTTGATTCATCTCCCGCGGATTGATCCTTGCAGCGGAGACTTTAGAAATCAAACGCTCCAGGTCACCGATCTGCTTCAGGTGTTGAAGCAGTTGATCCATCTTCTGCGGTTGATCGTACAAGGCTTGCACAACATCCAGACGTTCTTGTATCGTGTCGACTTCTTTCAATGGCATCACCAGCCATTTCTTCATCAAACGTCCACCCATCGGTGTCACTGTTTGATCCATGATGTCCAGCAAACAAATGCCTTCGGCATATTGAGAAGAAATGATTTCCAGGTTGCGAATGGTAAAGCGGTCAAGCCAGACAAACTTTTCTTCTTCAATACGTGAGATGGTATTGATATGTCTCAACTCATGATGCTCTGTGGCATTCAGGTAATAGAACACTGCACCGGCAGCGATGATGCCTTCTTCCTGTCCTTCTATGCCATAGCCTTTCAACGAAATCGTATTGAAATGCTTGGTTAATTTTTCGTAAGCAAAATCGTATTGGTAGATCCATTCTTCCAACGCATAAACAGGGAAGCGATCACCGATGCTTTCTGTAAATTCTTTCTTTTTATTCTTGCAATAAATGATTTCGGAAGGCTGAAAGCTTTGTAAAATTCTTTCTATATAAGCCTGTGAACCCTGTGCCAATTGCAGGTCACCGGTAGAGATGTCCAGCAGAGAAACGCCCACCTGGTCTTTTCCAAAATGAATAGAAGCCAGGTAATTGCTGTTCTTGCCGTCGAGTACATTGTCGTTGTAAGAAACACCGGGGGTGACCAATTCCGTTACCCCGCGTTTCACAATACCCTTCACACCTTTAGGATCTTCCAACTGATCGCAGATGGCCACACGCTGTCCGGCCCTTACCAGACGAGGCAGGTAGGTATCTAAGGAATGATGCGGAAATCCCGCAAGCGCTGTCTCTGAAGAAGAACCCGCTCCACGCTTGGTCAGCGTAATCCCCAAAATTTTACTGGCCTTCACCGCATCTTCGCTGAAGGTTTCATAAAAATCACCGACACGAAACAGCAATAGGGCACCGGGATACTTGGCTTTGATGGCCCAGTATTGTTTCATTAAAGGGGTGTCCTGAGTTTCTTTTTCGTGAGCCATTATAACCAAATAAGCTTATCTTTGAGGAGATTAAAGTTAACAAGCCTGTAAAGATTTTACCAATCAAGTTATTCACATAGAAGGTAATTGAAGAAATGTAAGGCTTCATTTGATTTAAAATTAGTGGTATAATTCGTTGGAGGCGGTTTATTGGGGCATGTCCCCGCTGTTGGTCTTTCGGGTTATTATATTTCGCGGCGGCGGGGTCGGGCTTTCGCCACTCGCTTTCCCGCTGAAAAAGCGGGAAGAGCTCAAACAATGGCTCAATCCCTCATGCGGCTGTTATAAATTATAGAATTAATAAAATGAGAAAATTAGAAACTGCTGAACTCGGTCGCTTGACGGAGGACGAGTTGAAGCAAACAGAAAAAAACAAAGTCATCATCGTCCTGGACAATGTCCGCAGCCTGCTCAATGTAGGTTCGGTATTTCGCACTGGAGATGCCTTCCTCATCCAGGAATTATGGCTGGCCGGCATTACCGGCACGCCTCCCAATCGTGATATTCATAAAAGCGCCTTGGGTTCTGAAAATACGGTCGAATGGAAATACATGACCGATGAAGCACTCAAGAGAGAACTGCTAGCCATTCAAAAAGAAGGTTGGAAAATCATCGCCGTAGAACAAATTGACAGCAGCATTTCACTTCAGGATTTTGAAACAGAAACCGATGGTAAGTATTGTCTGATCTTAGGCAATGAAGTGAACGGTGTATCGGAAGAACTTCTTCCATTATGTGATCACGCGTTAGAAATTCCTCAATGGGGGACGAAGCATTCCTTCAACATCTCTGTAGCGGCGGGGATTGTGATGTGGGAAGTAGTGAAGAAATTAGTGGTTAGTCGTTAGACGTTAATGCTGCACTATTTTATAACTGATTACTTATACCATCTGACTAACCCCTAATCCCCTGAAGGGGACTTAAGTTTGTAATAAAACAAAGAAGCTCATCGCATGTAATATGCGATGAGCTTCTTTGTTTAGTAATCAGTAAAGTCCCCTTCAGGGGATTAGGGGCAACACAGACCATATAAAACAAAAAAAGAGCGGAGTAACCTCCGCTCTTTTTACTAATGACTAACAACTAACGACTAATTAATCTTCTTCGCTTCTCTGTCTTTCTTAGAACGCAAATCCAATACCATTGGAATCGCAATAAAGATCGTCGAGTAACTACCGAATACAACACCCACCAATAGAGAGATGGAGAAGCCTCTTAATGATTCACCACCGAAGATGCAAAGAATGATAACCGTTACCAATACCGTAACAGTAGTCATAATCGTTCTGCTCAAGGTACTGTTGATAGACTTGTTCAACATGTCTTTCATGTCCATTTTGTAATACTCTTCACCGAATTCACGCACACGGTCAAACACAATTACCGTATCGTTAATCGAGAAGCCGACAATCGTCAACAGGGCAGCAATAATAACCTGATCCACTTCAAAGGAAGCGATACCGAAGAATTGAAGGATCGCAAACATCGCAATGATCATCAAGGTATCGTGGAACAAGGCGATAATACCACCGAACCCAAACTGCCATTTTCTGAATCGGATCAATACGTAAATAAAGATACCTACTAAAGATACGATGATAGACTGCCAGGAAGACTGCAAGATATCATCCGCCACCGTAGCACCTACTTTATTGCTGCTGACAATTTTGAATTCTCCTTTGTCAAATTGCTTCAACCCTTTTACTAAAGCAGCCTCTACTCTTTCGTCTCCTTTTTCAGATTCGTCTTCTACCAGGTAACTGGTTGTCACTTTAATCTTCTTGCTGCTGCCGTAAGTTTTTACTTCTGTACCGGTACCCTGGAACTCATCTGATAGCGAGGCCTTCAGATCGGATGCCACAATATCAGAATTGAAATCGATGATGTAAGAACGACCTCCTTTGAAATCTACACCCAAATTCAATCCTCCATTCATTACCGTAGCACCTGCACCCAATAACAACAGAGAAATAGAAGCGATGTAAGCTACTTTTCTATATTTTACGAAATCAAAGTTGAGGTTTTGGAATAGATTCTTAGAAATAATCGTCGTGAACGAAACGGCCGTTTCTGCATTGCTTCCTCTTGTTAACCAAAGTAAAATAACTCTGGAGATATAAACCGAAGTAAAGAATGAACAAGCGATACCGATGATCAACGTAATGGCAAAACCTTTGATCGGACCAGATCCTAAGAAGAACAAAATAACCCCGGTTAAGATCGTAGTAATGTTAGAGTCAAAGATAGAGCTGAATGCTTTGTCAAAACCGGCATCAATAGCGGCACGCATGCCTTTACCATTTTTACGTTCTTCTTTGATACGTTCAAAAATCAAAACGTTCGCATCAACAGACATACCGAGTGACAGTACGATACCTGCAAGTCCCGGTAAAGTCAATACAGAGTTCAACGAAGCCAGAAAACCCAAAGTAAAGACTACGTTGAACAACAACGCGATATCAGCGACCAATCCACCTTTGTTATAGTAAGCAATCATTAATACAATCACCACCAGCAAACCGGCGAACAATGACATCAAACCAGACTCAATCGCTTCTTGTCCCAATGTAGGACCAACGATTACTTCTTCTACGATACGTACCGGTGCAGGAAGTTTACCTGCTTTCAAGATGTTGGCAATGTCTTTTGCATCTTCCTGATTAAAGTTACCCGTGATCGAAGAACTTCCGTTTGGAATTTCTGATTGTACAGTAGGAGCAGAATAGACTACATTGTCCAATACGATCGCTACTCTTCTTTTATTGCCAGAATCTTTGATGGCATCTTGCGTAATCTTTCTCCACTTCTTCGCACCGGCAGGATTCATCTGCATAGAAATACCATAAGATGCTTTTCCGTCTTGTGAAACTTCTTCGTGTGCATCTGAGATGGCATCACCGGTTAACAAGGATTTACCACCTTTTGATTTTCTAATCGGTACCAATTCCATTGCACTTGTTTTCTTATCTTCTTTCCAGTCCCAAAGGAACATCAAGTCAGATGGAAGCAAAGCCTGAACTTTCGGTTGTCTCAGGAGGCGGTTGATTTGATTGGTATCTTTGATGTTATAGTGCAAGGTGTAAGGATAATTCCTATCACGCAAAGAGAAAAGAGGCGATACTTTATCTGCCAATGAATCCGCCGCTGAAGTAGAATCTCCTTTTGCAGCGATGGCTGAGGAATCTTTCTTGCCGGTTGCTAAAGAATCTCCAGCCAAAGGATCAGCGGCCAATTCATCTTCCACTGTAGATGTACCATTGCTGTCTGCCGCTAATAAAGCTGCATCTCCTCCTTTGTTCAGTTTATTCTGAGAAACCAGGTAATCGTTCACTGCAATAAGGCTTCCCTGAAGTTCACCTAAGCTGTACACATCATAGAAATCCAATTGTGCAGTACCTTGCAACAATTTACGTACACGCTGAGGGTTTTCTACACCAGGTAATTCTACCAGGATACGGCCTGTGCCTTTGATGCGTTGAAGGTTCGGTTGAATCGCACCGAAACGGTCGATACGGGAACGAAGGATTTCGAAGGAACGATCTACCGCACCGTCGATTTCCTCATCGATCATTTTCTCTACTTCTTTATCGGTAGAAGTAGATCTGATTTTAGAAGAGTTTTGTGAGTTAGAAAACACCATGGCCAACTTATCACTACCAGCCGTTTCTTTGAAAGCGGTGTAAAATAATTTTTCAAATGATTCCTGACTGCTTTTCTGTGCCAATTTAGCTTTGTTCAAGGCTTGCTTGAACAACGGGCTTTCTGCCTGTGCGCCGGCCAAAGCTTTTAGAATTTCTATCGGAGAAACTTCCAGTACCACGTGCATCCCGCCTTGTAAGTCAAGACCCAGTGCAAGTTCCATGTCTTTTACTTCTTTATAGGTATAGGGAACCATACCCAAGAAATTATAAACCGGTTTGTCGTATAGAGAATCCAGGTAAGACTGTTTTTTAGCGGTATTTACAACACCCGTAGAATCTTTAGACTGTGCTACAGCTTCTTCCTGGATGCCCTGAGCTACATAGGTAAATGATATGTAGTAAAAGCTCAGTAACGATACGATGATCGTAAGAGCGATAATTAAACCTTTGTTACGCATAAAATAATGAAGTGAATTGAAAATATAAATTGAGATCAGGACATGATCAAAACGTCCTGTGTTGTGCGTCTAGTAAAGACACGGAAACTATCGACTAAGGTGCTTGGGTAGCGATGAAGTGTCGAAAGAGTGTTTTGAAAAACTTACTCGTGCCTTTGTCAAGCAGCGTGATGGAAGCGGAAGAAAGTACTTCTTCTTGCGGAAAAATAATTTCGCAACGAAAATGTTCCAACGTAGCAGGTAACAATGCCTGAGCAGAGGTCACTTGTGCGTGAAACACTTGTGGTTGAATAAATGCTTTGGAAGTTTCTTCTGATGATTTAGAAGTCTTTTCTTGTTTTACAGGCACTTTAATCACCACTGGTTTTGCCATGTGACTGAACGGGACAGCCAGGACAAGCAGCAGAACTAAAATGATATGTAAGACTTTTTTATTCATTGGGGCTCAAATCTACTAAAAAAAACTTAATGTGAAAGTTTTGCCTTATCTCTTATAAAAATAGCCCACAAATCGACCACAGGGGCAATATCTACATTGTTGGGAATCACCACATGTGCCAGGGCACGATACGGCTGCACATATTCTTTATAAGCCGGGATGGCATGATGGAGATACCTGTAAGCCACATCTTTAAGGTCATACCCGCGTTCCGCATGGTCACGCTCGATGCGGCGGAAAATCTTCAGGTGTTCTTCCGTATCGATGAATAAGCTGATGTCAAAGCGCGCCCTGACAGTGGGTTGCTGCATGCTGAACAAACCTTCAATGACCCATACCGGTGCCGGTTTCAGTTCCAGCCATTCTTCCGGTGCCAGAGGATTATTGAACGTGTATTTTTTCATACGCACCACTTCTCCTTTCGCCAGGCGCTCCAATGTGTCTTCCAGTTGCGCCCAGTTGATCGAATCCGGTGTGTCAAAATTAGCGACACCATTGTCATCTAATGGTTGTTCTTCTTTGGCGCGGTAGTAATTATCCAGAGAAATAAATACCACATCCTCAGCAGACAACTGATGCTGTAAGCGCTCCAGGAAATAGGTTTTCCCTGATGCTGTTCCTCCGCAGACGCCGATCACATAAGGCTTTTTCATGTTAAAATTAAAAGGTACGAGCTAGGAGCTAGGAGGTACGGATCTTCCTCGCTCGTACCTCCTAGCTCCTAGCTTATTAATTGTTTGTTTTTAAAAACTCACTGAATGCTTGCAACGCTCTAGCTCTATGGCTCATACTGTTTTTCTCTTCGTGTGACATTTCAGCAAATGTTTTGTCAGATCCTTCAGGCACAAAGATAGGGTCATAGCCGAAACCCATATTACCGCGTTTTTCTCCGATGATGTTTCCATCTACTCTACCCTCAAACAATTGTTCTTTGCCTTCACTATCTATATAAGCGATAATCGTTTTAAAATGCGCCGCACGATTGGTTGTAGTCTGTAATGTATACAGCAGCAAGTCCATATTGTTTTGCGCATTACTCGGCTCCCCGGCGTAACGGGCAGAACGTACGCCTGGCGCACCATTTAAGGCTTCTACATCCAATCCTGTGTCGTCAGCGATGACAGGTTTCTTGTACAACTCGAAAATTGTTCGGGCTTTGATCAACGCATTATCGGCTAAGGTATGGCCTGTCTCTGGAATTTCGGTGGTCATGTTCAGGTCGTCCAGGGAAATGACTTTAATGGTGTCAGGAACCAGAGACTGTACTTCTTTTAACTTGCCTTTATTATGCGTGGCGAAAATGAGCTCCATAGTTGCAAAATATATCGTCCCTGCCGGGACTTTACGGTATTAGACTGTTTACTGGTTACCGGGATATTGTCCCTGCCGGGACAAGGTAGTTATAAATCTCTTGCTGTTGCTGTTTTGCGTTAGGGATCGAGTGGAAAGCCCGAAGCGCATTGGCATTTTGTGCGGTGGGCGGACTTGGAGCGAGAGCCCGACCCGCCATCGAAGTTGTAAAATCGCAGAGCAGCACTAAGGCGGGAAACGCCCAAATCTTTCTCTTAAGCCACTTTTTAATCCATTTTATCTTTAAAACCTATCCCACCTTATATAATTCTATACCACCCCTTGCTATCTGTGGATAAAGTCTTAACTTTGCTCCTCGTTTTTCGCCGGACGTGATCCGGCACAAACCCTTAAACATACAAAAATATGGCAGTAAAAATCAGATTGGCTAAAAAAGGAAGAAAAAAATTAGCCATCTACGACATCGTAGTTGCACACTCGAAGTCGCCGCGTGACGGTAAATTCATTGAGAAATTGGGTACTTACAATCCAACTACTCATCCAGCTACAGTGGTATTGAACACTGAAAGCGCCTTCAAATGGGTTATGGACGGTGCTGAACCAACGGATACGGTTCAGACATTGCTTCAAAAAACTGGTGTTCTTTTCCGTAAGCACTTGCAAATCGGTGTAAACAAAGGAGCCATCACTCAAGATGCAGCAGACAAGAAATTGGCTGACTGGTTATCAGCAAAAGAAGCTGGCGTAACGAAAGCGAAAGAAACAGACAACAGCAAAAAAGCTGCTGACAAGAAAGCGCGTTTCGAAGCAGAAACAAAAGTGAAAGAAGCGATCGCTGAAAAAGTAAGAGTTAAGAAAATAGTAGTTGAAAATCCTGTAGCAGCAGCTGACGTTGCAGCAACAGAAGGCGAAGCTACTGAAGAAGCAGCAGCAACAGAAACAGCAGCTGAATAATTACATTGACCATGGATCGAGAAGGCTACTTCTTATTGGGTAGAATTACAAAGGCCCATGGTTTAAAGGGAGCGGTTCAGGTTATGCTTGAAGCCAGCAATCCCGACGATTACCTTGATCTGGAATCAATCTTTGTTGAACACAAACAAAGATTGGTTCCTTTTTTTATTGAAGAGTTTTCGCTGCAGGGTCAAAACAGAGGCATCATCAAATTCGAAGACGTCGATAACATAGACCAGGCGAAGAACTACATGGCTTCTTCTTTGTACATCAAAGAAGACGAAGTCAGTGAAGAAGACCTGGAAGCGCAGGAAAGCATGGAGGTGATTGGATTTAAAATCATTGATGAAACCCTGGGCGAACTGGGGACAGTGAGCGACTACTATGAAAAGGTAGGACAAGACCTGCTGGCGTTTGAATACAAAGGCCAGGAAGTTTTGATTCCGATTGATGAAAGCATCATCCTGGAAATCAATCCTGATACACAGACTGTGCGTACGGCTCTACCAGAAGGCTTGCTCGACATCTACCTTTCTCCCCAAACCAAAGACGACGGCGATGAGGATTGATATCATCAGCGTAGTACCGCAATTGATGAGTAGTTTCTTTGAGCATTCTATTCTCAAAAGAGCGAAGGACAAAGGCGTAGCGGAAGTACACATTCATGACTTGCGCGACTATACCTTATACAAGCACAAACAGGTAGACGATTACGCATACGGCGGCGGAGCAGGCATGGTCATGATGGCAGAACCCATTGACCGCTGCATTAGCCAGTTGAAAAGCGAACGTACCTATGATGCTGTGATTTATTTGACTCCCGACGGAGAAACCTTTAACCAGCAGATGGCCAATCGTTTTTCATTAGGAACCAATCTCATCATGTTGTGCGGACATTATAAAGGAGTGGACGAACGCGTGCGGGAACAATTCATTACCCACGAGATCAGCATTGGAGATTATGTACTATCGGGAGGAGAATTGGGAGCCGCCGTATTGGCTGATTCCATTATCCGGTTGATACCGGGTGTACTCTCTGATGAAACATCGGCCCTTACGGACTCTTTTCAGGACGGTATGCTGGCTCCGCCGGTCTATACTCGTCCGGAAGATTATAAAGGCCATAAAGTGCCTGAAATCCTTTTATCAGGCCATGAAAAGAAAATTCAGGAGTGGCGCTATGAACAAGCTCTCGAAAGAACCCGTACCAGACGACCGGACTTGTACGAGAAACTAAAAAATTAAAAATAAATCTGGCAAATCAATTATTTTCTATATATTTGCAGTCCCTTTTGCAAGGAAGGCTCTAACTCAGAATCTTATGAACATCATCATCAAACAAATAGACGCAGAATTTCAGGAGAAAAGAAATTCCCTACCAGATTTCAATACTGGCGATACGATCAACGTACACGTAAAAATCAAAGAAGGTAACAAAGAAAGAGTGCAGCAATACCAAGGTATTGTGATTCAGCGCAAAAACGCTGGTACTAACGGTGAAACATTTACCGTTCGTAAAATTTCTAACGGTATTGCCGTAGAAAGAATTTTCCCTTCTACTTCTCCTACTATCGATAAAGTAGAATTATTGAGAAAAGGATCTGTAAGAAGAGCTCGTCTATACTACCTAAGAGAAAAAAGTGGTAAAGGCGCTCGTATCAAAGAAAGCAGAAAAGGATACAACCCGGAAGCGAAGTAATCCATTTTACTATATACTTATAAAAAGACCCTGGTGTAAGTCAGGGTCTTTTTTTTAAGCAAACCACATTGAAGGTACGAGCTAGGAGGGACGAGGGACGTGATTTATACTCGTTCCTCCTTGCTCCTAGCTCGTACCTTTCTTAACTTAGCGCCTCAATTCATCATTACATTACCATGCTTAGAACACACACCTGCGGAGAATTAAGATCAACTCACATCGGTCAATCTGTGACCTTATGCGGCTGGGTAGCCAAAGTAAGAGACAAAGGAGGCATGATCTGGCTGGATCTTCGTGACCGTTATGGTATCACACAATTGATCCTGGAAGAAGGTAAAGCTTCTGCTGCCTCTATTGAAGCGGCTCGCAAAGCAGGTCGTGAATTTGTACTGAAAGCAACAGGCACTGTAATAGAACGTCTGGCAAAAAACGCTAAGATGTTGACCGGTGACATAGAAATAAGAATTGAATCCATTGAGATTTTAAACCCTGCCAAAATTCCTCCATTCCTGATCGAAGATGAGACAGACGGTGGAGATGAATTGCGCATGAAATACCGTTACCTCGATTTGCGTCGCGAACCGGTTCGCCAAAATTTACTGTTGCGTCACAATGTATCGAAAGAAACACGCAACTACCTGGATAGTCTTAACTTCATCGATGTAGAAACACCGGTATTGATCAAGTCTACACCGGAAGGGGCGCGTGACTTCATTGTCCCATCTCGTATGAATCCGGGACAATTTTATGCTTTACCACAATCGCCGCAAACATTCAAGCAATTGTTGATGGTATCCGGTTTTGACCGTTACTTTCAAATTGTAAAATGTTTCCGTGACGAAGATTTGCGTGCAGACCGTCAACCGGAGTTTACACAGATCGACTGTGAAATGTCTTTTGTCACACGCGAAGATATTTTGGAAGTATTCGGAGGATTAACAAAACATCTATTTAAAAAAATAAAAGGCATCGACTTACCTGAAATCAAACGCATGAGTTATGACGACGCCATGAAATATTATGGTTGCGACAAACCGGATATTCGTTTTGATATGAAGTTTGTGGAACTCACAGACCTCGCTCAGGGCAAAGGTTTTCCGGTGTTTGACTCCGCTGAATTAGTGGTTGGTATCGTAGCTGAGAAATGCGCGGGATATACGCGTAAAGAAGTAGACGAATTGACTGATTTCGTAAAGCGTCCACAAGTAGGAGCGAAAGGGATGGTTTATGTTCGTTATAACGAAGACGGTACCTTAAAATCTTCTGTCGATAAATTTTACACCGAAGAACAATTGAAAGAATGGGCTGTTCGCTTCGGAGCGAAACCTGGTGACTTGATGCTGATTCTTTCTGGCGTAGCCGATAAGACACGTGCACAACTGAACAATTTGCGTTTGGAAATGGGTACGCGTTTAGGTTTGAGAGATAAAGATAAATACGAAGTATTGTGGGTGCTTGATTTTCCTTTGTTGGAATACAACGAAGACGAGAAACGTTGGTTCGCCATGCACCATCCTTTCACCTCTCCGGGCGATATCGAAGCCTTTATGAAATACGATGCCACCTCTCCTTCTTTAGGGAGCATCTATGCCAATGCATACGACTTAGTCATCAATGGAGTCGAAGTAGGCGGAGGTTCTATCCGTATCCACGATAAAACGGTACAAAATAAAATGTTTGAAGTATTAGGCTTCACGCAGGAAGAAGCGCAGAAACAATTTGGTTTCTTATTGGAAGCCTTTGAATACGGTGCACCTCCGCACGGTGGTATTGCCTTTGGCTTCGATCGTTTGTGTTCTTTATTCGGCGGTCAGGAATCCATCCGCGATTTCATAGCCTTCCCTAAAAACACTTCCGGCCGCGACGTGATGATTGATTCTCCATCGGAAGTGAATCCAAAACAATTGGAGGAATTGAGTGTAGCGGTGGCGATAAAAAAATAACTAGTTGTTAGTTGTTAGTTGTTAGTTGTTAGTTGTTAGTTGGAATAAAAATTATTAGTTATAAAAAAAGAAGGTCCCGAATTATCGGGACCTTTCTTTTTTTTTCTAATGACTAACGTCTAACCACTAACTACTGATTGATATATCTTATCGATTGTTCTGTATTTCCTGAAACGATTTTTACAATGTAAAATCCTTTGGCAACACCTTCCAGATCGATGATTTCACCAGGGTAAGCAACCGTTGTATAGATCGATTGACCTGTGATAGAATACACAGCTATGTTCAATTTTATGTCTCCGGATAAACCTACGATTGTAAAGCTTCCATCGCCAGGATTTGGCACTAAGCTAAGACTTAAAGAACCGACACCATTTACAAATACTATTTTAGAAATCATTGCAGCACCATCAACATCTTCTTCAACTAGACGGTAGTATAATTTACCAATAGGAGCACTGTTGTCAAAGTATTCGTAATGTCTAACATTAATACTATTACCCGCAGCATTAATCTGCCCGATTGTTTCAAATGTAACTCCATCCAATGAACGTTGTACATTGAACACCTTGGTATTTTGTTCTGATGCGGTAGCCCATTCTACTTTTACGGCAGAAGATTCTCCTTCACGCTTTGCTGAAAAATCAAGCCATGTCACTGGCAATGCACAAGAACGAGTGATCGTTGTATTGCTTGCACACGGGCTCACGACACCAACGACTAGATTATAAAACGGACCTGAATTTCCAGCGCCATCACCTGTAACACGTATCACACCTGATACATCTCTTGAATTACCGGTGTTACCGCTCCATTCAAAGCTACCTGTATTGGCTTCTATGCTATAAGTTCCTGCAGGTAAAATTGCATTAAAGTTTAATGTAACAACCTGGCCGCTCGCAATAGAAGCAATTACAGGCAAGGTAGCTATTGTTGTTGCTCCTTGCATAATGGAAAACGTAACGCTAGTAGAAGCGTTTGCTCCTTTCACTGTAACAGAATTCAATATACTTTTATAGTCGAGTGTAAAATACGTTTTGTTTATTGCGCTACTCCAGCCATTGGCTGTTGAAGCATTACCTGCTGTATAAGGGCCACTAGATGGTGTCGCATCAAATGCATAAAATGTATTGGGGGTGCTCGATACAGGAGTATATGTTTTACTTACCGTTGCACCATAACCAATAGGAGCGCCTCCCACCGCATCATACCATACATAATTAGCAGCGCCGGCACCTGTACCGTTAAGTGTAATACTTGGATTGGAACAAGAAACGTTCCCTGCTGTGATGAGTTGATCTACTCTCACCGTTCTAGTCTGATCGTATTCAATATCACATTTATCAATTACTTTCAATGTAACGGTGTAAGTAGTAGGAGTCGTAGGCGGATTGTACGTATGAGAAGGACTAGTTACATAACTTACAGGTGAACCATCACCAAAATCCCATGTGATCGGATGAGTAGCGGTAGTAGAAACAGTTCCTGAAAAGTTGAAAGTGAAATTGGTAGCAGCACCTTTACAAACAATTTTGTCAGGTCCAACGGTTACTAAGTCGTCTCCGAAATCCAAATTACCTGCTAAGAAAGAAGTAAGCAACGTAGGAAGACCATGCGTCACACCCGCTCCATTACTAGGCCAGCCATTGGCAAAAGAGAACGCTGTTCCCGTCCAAGTAGGACTAACTGCATCTGTATTGGTGACAGTAGATAATATATTACTGGTTCCGCAACTTGTACAATTCCCTACAGAGGGATAGGCATTCCAGGCATTGTGATTGGCAATATACAGTTTATCATCAGGGCCCATTTGCACATGGCCCATCCTAGGAAAGGCTTGTACTCCATCGTCCGGGTTTGTTCCATGAGGAGATGTTCCTATGATAGCATCTGTTGCGGTAATCGTAGCTCCTACACCTGAAGTAATATTATAACGGTGTAGACGCGCTTTCATTAATTCAGTCACATATAAATAATCACCTAACTTTGAAAACTCAAGGCCATAAGGTCCGAAAGATCCAGTATAGCCGTTGATGGTTTGCGGGTTTGAAAATACTCCCGTATTAAAGTCAAAATTAAGCAATTGAACATTCCCATTTCCTGTACCCTGTCCACCATACGAAATGGCTACTTTATTATAACAAGGATTTGATTTGATCATACCTTGACCATTATTAGGAGTATAACCTGTACTTGTATTGACACTTGTTGCATTAACACCAGCAGAAGAGATTCTATACGCTCTGAATTGGTTTGTCAAATCCGCATGGCACAATAACCAATATCCTGTATGCGTAGCTGTTGGACCTGTAGGTACAACACATAACGCTTCCATTGTTCTGGAACCGGTCCACAAAGCAGCATTTGCAGTGGTAACACTTCCATTTCCAGATGACATATCTACTACATTGTAATAAATACCTGTTGTAGTTCCGGTGCGACCCACTGTAAATACATAATAAAGTGTGGTGCTTCCTGGTTTAGGTACGATAATAGAAGATTGCTCCGCGGAAAGATCACCCATTAATGAACCACCGCCTGTCATGACAGAATAGGTTTTATCATAGATCTTCGTACCATCTGTATAAAACAGAAGATTGCCCGAAGCATCACAAATAGAAGCATATCCTTCGCCTTCAGCCGAATTAGCATTCATATTATTCACTTCCAACATGGTAGGAGGAGTCGTATTAAAATCTAAACCTGCATTTGAGCCGAATTGCCAAATGTTCACTTCTCCCTGAGCAAAAACATTTTCGGAGAATAATGCGCATAGAGCAACTAAGCAAAAACCGAGTAGTTTGTAGGTATTTTTCATAATGAGTGGAAGGATATTGTTCTGGGCACTTTTATCCTTAACAGTAAAAATATCCCTTTGGCTTCAAAAAAAATTTGCAAATTATGCTCGAAGCTTCTCATTTTATGATTAGCAGTTAAACCGAGCCTTAGCGAAGGTTGAAAACTGAATATGCAAAGTGAAAATCCCAATATGCAAACTCCCTCCTAAAAAAATATAGACGCCTCAGAGATTGCTCCTTAAAAAGTCTCTTTTGTCATCACACTGATCGCAACCTTTTTACTTAGATGATATTCCTGTTAACAACCGGCCTTCCGATCAGATCAATTTTAACGTCCAGTTCTACCCAACTTTTACATCCCTCATATTCAGGCATTAACGGAATATCTTGTGCGGCACCCAACTCAAATACCTGCACCACCAGCATTTGTATCTTATTTTCCCAACGGGTGAAACGTTCCTTGATGATTTCTTCTTTCCAGGCATGGAAAGTATCCAGCTTCTTCACTTTTTCCCAATCTGTCAGTACTTGGCTTTCTACTACACGGGCAAAATACTTGATTCTTACTTTTTCGGGTTGCTCGTAATACTGCTCGGATTTCAAAAAAGGCAGCCAGGAAGGTTTGACCAATTGTTCTGCCTGATGAAACAACGTTGGAAAGAGTAAAAATTCTTTCCCTTTCAATTCAAAGTCCCCATTCTCTTCCGAAATTCCTCCCTTTCTCAAAATGATACTTTGCTTCCCTTTACCAAGCGCGGTTACGATATAGGACCATTCTTTAAACGCGAGCATAATGTAGTTGTTAGTTGTTAGTTGTTAGTTGTTAGTTGTTAGTTGTTAGTTGTTAGTTGTTAGTTATAATAACTAAATATATTCTTTATAAGATTGGTTCATTAAATATATTAAGTTATTCTTAATACACAGTTCTTCTACCTCACATATATGATGAGTTTAGTCGTTTTACTAACAACTAACAACTAACAACTATTTTGTACGACATCCTCATCATCGGCGGTGGCTTATCAGGTCTCATCAACGCAAGACTGCTTGCTTTAAGTGGATTGTCAGTAGTGGTGATAGAAAAAAACACCTATCCCTTTCATCGGGTATGCGGTGAGTACATTTCGAATGAAGTAAAACCTTTCCTGGAATCTATCGGTTGTTTCCCTCATACGCTTGCACCCACTTCTATTTCAACGTTAATGGTTACCTCTCCATCCGGTTTCTCTTTACAAGCCAAACTAGACCTGGGAGCATTTGGAATCAGCCGTTATGCCTTTGACGATTTTTTAAAAACAAAAGCGATAGAAGCCGGAGCAACGATTGTACAAGGCGAGCAGATTTACGAAGTCCAAAAAACAAACGACGGTTTTATTTGTAAAAGCCTGACTCAAAAAACATATACAAGCAGACTTGTCATCGGTGCACAAGGCAAGCGATCCATGATCGATAAATACCTGAATCGTTCTTTTGTGCAACAGCGATCTCCCTACATCGGTGTAAAATACCATATCCGTACTCATCATCCCGATGATCTCATTGCCTTGCATAATTTTCAGGATGGATACTGCGGAATTTCAAAAATAGAAAATGACACGTATTGCCTTTGTTATCTCACGACCAGAGAAAATCTTCGTAAGCACGGCACTATAGCAAAAATGGAAGAAGCCATTTTGTATAAGAATCCTTTTTTGAAACAACTTTTTACAAGCAGTGAATTTTTATTTCATACACCTGAAGTCATCAATGAAATTTCCTTTTCTCCCAAATCACTTTCCGATCAGGAAGTTATTTTTTGTGGCGATTCGGCGGGTATGATTGCTCCACTTTGTGGAAACGGCATGGCTATGGCGATACATGCGGCCAAGCTTTTATCAGAATCCATCATTCGGCACAAAGAGACATTGGATGAAACAGCCATTTATAAACACTATAAAAAAGAATGGACTACTCATTTTAAAAACCGTTTGCGGATTGGCAGAACAATTCAAAAGCTATTTGGTCGTAATACAACAACTGAAATCAGTTTACGCCTGCTCTCTCGCTTTCCCTTTTTACTTCGCTGGATCATTTCAAAAACTCATGGGAAAATTTTGGAGGTTAAAAAAAGCAATGAATTTTAATTCAGACTGTCTGACCCCTAAATCCCCTAAAGGGGACTTGACAGTAATGAGTATGTAGCAAGAGCAACAACTCTTTTCTTGCTGTATGCTGTTGCTCTTGCTGTCTGACCCCTAAATCCCCTAAAGGGGACTTCACTTCGTTGTGAATAATGTCTTCATTGTAATAAAATAATAAGAGAATAAAAGTTACACGGCTGTGATTGCTGGGAAGTCCTCTTTAGGGGATTTAGGGGTCAGACAGTTTGGGTTAAAAGAATAATACCTATCCTACAAGCACTTCAATATAATCAATCCCACAAAAAACAAATTGAAACAAATGGCAGATAATAAATTCAATCGCATGGTTGATTTATAGTTTGCCTTAGTTTCGTCCAGCCATGTTTTCCGCATCCAATTCAAGAAGTAAATAACCACCGGCGAAGTCAACAAAATAAATAATGCAGCGACAAGCCATGAGTCGTAGGTTACAAAATATCCTATAAACAAAATGGAGGCTACAGAGAATATACTCATTGTCCAAACGAAGCTGCCTTTGATGCCCAATAACAAGCTGAATGTATAATCTCCTCTCTTCGCATCTTCCTCATGCTGATAAATCTGAGTCATCGGATAGGAGCCTAATAGCATGAGTGAACAGATACAACCTGCAAATAAATTTTGTTGAGAAAAAATGGAAGACGTAAAACCATACTGCGCAACAATCACCATATAGTAAGTCCAGAAACCTTGAAAAAAAGCAACAATCAATAACCCCAATACCGCATACTTTTTAAATCGAA
This sequence comes from Chitinophagaceae bacterium, assembly GCA_028288405.1. GTDB lineage: Bacteria > Bacteroidota > Bacteroidia > Cytophagales > Cytophagaceae > JACMQM01. Next base: position 6,134 of record JAQBNS010000083.1, on the reverse strand, counting down.
TCATGGGATGGCTATAGGCTTTCGATGCAAGTCCAATGATGAATACCATGATAGCAAAATAAGGATTGACCAGGTATCCTAGAGCAACAGCCAATACATCAAAAATCAATGAAACAAAATACAGTTCTTTGTCCACCGGTGGCGGATTCTCAATACCTCCTATACTTCCTTCATCTTTGTCAAAATAACTATTGAAAGCATTGCTCGCGCCATTGTGAAAAAAGTGAACGACAATAAATGCCACAGAGATTTTCCACCAGGTAATGTCTGCCAGCTGACTGATTCCAAAAATAAAAAAAGGCATCAAGAAAAAAGAAAATGGAATTCTTAAATGGATGAGTGTAGCTTTTTTTACCATTTGTTCTATCTTTAGGTATGTCAAGTTATATTAATTCTATTGGCATAGCAAATCCACCGTACCAACATCTACAGAAAGATATTCTTTCTTTTATGCTCGATGACGGCGCTGCTATCGAACAACAAAAAAAACTACGGGCAGCCTTTCGTGCTTCTGGTGTAGAAACGAGATACTCTATACTGCCTGATTTTGGAACCACAAAAAATGATGCGTCTTTCATGCAAGACATTCCTCTTGTGGAAGAACGTATGCAGGTCTATAAAAAAGAAGCGCTTTCACTCGCACTTCAAGCTATTGACAACTGTTTGGCGCAATCCCAAGGTATTGAAAAACAATCCATCACTCATCTGATCACCGTGAGTTGTACTGGCATGTATGCTCCGGGTTTAGATATTGATATCATCACACAATTAGATTTACCAAGAACCGTAGCGAGGGCTTGCTTAAACTTCATGGGTTGCAATGCCGCCATTAACGCATTACGCATGGCAGATGCTATTGCCAGCTCACAACATAACGCACAAGTATTAGTGGTCTGTGTGGAACTCTGCACGTTACATTATCAGCCTTCTACTTCTGACGACAGTGTATTGTCCAACACTTTATTTTCCGATGGAGCGGCAGCCGTACTCATCAATAATAAAAGCAACAATAGTCTTTTCGAGATCAAGCAATTCCACGCGGCTCTTTGGAAAGAAGGCAACACCGACATGTGTTGGGATATTACTTCAAAAGGATTCGAAATGGTTTTATCGTCTTATGTTCCGAACCTATTGAATAATGGTATGCAGCATTTGTTAAAAGATAGTCCCTTCGACATCGGAGCATCGGAACATGTAGCGATACATCCCGGAGGAAAAAAAATACTGGATACGCTCTTAAAAACATTAGATAAAAGCGTAGAAGATTTGACGGATTCTTATGCCGTATTAAAAAATTACGGCAACATGTCTTCACCTACTATTTTATTTGTACTATATACCATGCTTCAAAATGCTACCGTCAAAGCCAAAGAAAAAGTCAGTGTGATGTCTTTTGGGCCGGGGTTGACCATAGAAGCGATGTTGTTAGAACGTAGTTAAAACCTATTTAAGCTGTCTTGCCCCTAAATCCCCTGAAGGGGACTTTACTATTTACTAAACAAAAAGCCCATCGTATAAATATGCGATGGGCTTTTTGTTTTATCTCAAACTACAGTCCCCTTCAGGGGATTTAGGGGCAAGACAGCTCGATTGAAAATATCAGTTTCCCAATTCCTTCACCGCCAACCAAGCCATCAGCGCTGAGCCTGTCTGAAGTGCAGCTTCATCAATATCAAAAGTTGCAGTATGCACACCAGAAGTTATTCCTCGTGCGTCATTACGCACTCCTAATCTATAAAAGCAAGCATCCAGCTCTTGTGTATAATAAGCAAAGTCTTCCGCAGCCATCCATAGGTCAAGATCAATTACATTTTCTTTGCCTAACAATTCTTCTGCATTGGCTTTCATGCGTTGTGTAAGCGCCGGATCATTTTTTAGAAAGGGGTAACCGTTCAAAATGGTAAACTCACAACTGCCACCCATGCCTTCCGCAATGGCTTCCGCCATTTTCTTCATCTTCACATGGGCTTCTTTTCTCCACGCTTCGTTCAACGTACGAAACGTCCCTTCGATCTTCACTTCTTCCGGAATAACATTGGTTGCTCCTTTGCCGATGATATTACCAAACGACAATACACAAGGAATACGTGGATCACAATTTCTGCTAACAATCTGTTGCAAGGCGATGATGATGTGAGAAGCAATCAAAATCGGATCGATGTTCTTATCCGGCATAGCGGCGTGGCCACCTTTGCCTTTCACGGTCACATAGATTTCATCTGCACTGGCCATGTACATGCCTTCTCTGAAACCCACTTTACCCGCGGGAATCATTGTCATCACATGTTGGCCTAAAATATTTGCCGGTCTGGGATTTTGTAAGACACCCGCTTTAATCATCAACGATGCTCCACCCGGAATTTTTTCTTCTCCCGGTTGAAAAATCAATTTAACCGTTCCTTCAAATTCGTTTTTAATGGCACTTAATATTCTGGACGTACCGAGCAAAGAAGCGGTGTGTGCATCGTGCCCGCAAGCATGCATCACTCCGTTATTCTGTGACTTATAAGTTACCTCATTCTTTTCTTCGATCGGCAATGCATCCATGTCTGCACGAAGAGCAATGATTTTCTTCGAAGGATTTTTACCTTCTATAATTCCTACCACACCGGTGTCTGCCACACCGCGCTGTACTTTTACACCAAAACTTTCCAGTTGATCGGCTACAAACTTCGCTGTCTGCACTTCTTCAAAAGAAAGTTCAGGATGAGCATGCAGATGTCTTCTGTAGGAAATGACATCAGCAGCATACTCCGTGGCGAGGGTTTTGATTTTTTCTTTTAAGCTCATGCTTATTTAATTTCTATCTGATCAGGAATGATAACAGCATTAGGGAAAAATTTAACCAAATCAGAAAATACGTAATTGGCACTGATCCTGTCTTCAAAATTACCAACCTTTACACGAAATGCGGGTTGCTTGTATTGTGTATAAACCTCATAATCTCTGCTCCATTCGTAAACTTCTTTGCGAACATCGGCAGACTCTATACTGCTGTTACCTGAGTATACCATGATGCGATAACCCGGAGCACTGTGGTATCTTCTATTGGATACTGCAATAGAATCCATGATGGGATTGATATGGCCATTGATCTGCTTGTCAAAAGAAATTCCGGAGAGATTGACAGTTGCCGGATTCTCCGTCTTGGCTTCAGCAGCAGACTTAGGCTGGTATACATACTTACTCAAATCTTCATCTACCTTTTTTGGGGTACTGCTTGTCACTTTACTACCTCCCTTGCAAGAAGACAAGATAATTAAAGCGATTCCGACGATCAAATAAGGTTGTATGCGCATTGGTTTAGTCTTCTAGTAATACACAACGGTTATTGGCGATGTCTTCTTCTACGGTCTTATATTTAACATCCTTGCGAACACTGCCATCGGGATATTGAACAGACACCCGATCATTTCTACCGGCAATCTTAGAGGATTTAACAGGCATTATTTTTTGATCTTCTTGCGGAGCTTGTTGTCTGTTGTTTTGAGCCAAAGCACCCAACATGGATTCTACTTCCGCTTTGTTCTCGGTGTATTGTTTTTTCACCGGTTGCTCTCTTCTTGCTTCCTTTACCTGAGGTTGATCTTGTTGCACCATCACATCTGCTCTAAACAAGAAAGACAAGGTCTCTTCGTTTACTTTAGCGATGAATGTTTTAAACAATTGGAATGCTTCAAATTTGTAAACCAGCAATGGATCCTTTTGCTCGTAACCGGCATTTTGCACCGACTGTTTCAAATCGTCCATTTCTCTCAAATGCTCGATCCATAAGGTATCGATCACGGCAAGTGTTATGGACTTCTCTAGTGACTTTTGTAATTCAGAAGATTTTTCAGCTACCAGTTTATCCAACTTCGCCAATACATTGATCTGACGTTTTCCGTCAGAGAATGGAATGATGATATTTTCTATGGTAGCCCCTCTGTTTACATACAAATCCTTAAACATCGGATAATGCAATTGCATGAAACGCTCAATGCGTTCTCTGTAGTGCCTCAATAACTCTTGGTATACCTTAGCAGATAAATCAGCCGCTTTGTAAGAACCGAAAGCGATTTCATCCACTGTACTGTTCAAGCCGAATGTTTTAATCAGTTGCAATTTGAAATTGTCGTAACCTCCTTTGCCATGATTGGCATTGACCGTTTCGTCGCAAACATCATAGATCATGTTGAGGACATCCAACTGCAAACGCTCTCCTTCCAAAGCATTTTTTCTTCTCTTGTAAATCACTTCACGTTGAGAGTTCATGACGTTGTCATACTCTAACAAACGCTTACGTACTCCGAAGTTGTTTTCTTCTACACGCTTCTGTGCTCTTTCGATAGAGTTGGTGATCATGGAGTGTTGAATCACTTCTCCTTCGTCTAATCCCATTCTATCCATCAACTTCACGATACGTTCTGATCCGAACAAACGCATCAGGTTGTCTTCCAACGATACGAAGAATTGTGATGTACCCGGATCGCCCTGACGTCCTGAGCGTCCTCTCAACTGCCTGTCGACACGACGTGATTCATGACGTTCTGTACCGACGATAGCTAAACCTCCCGCTGCTTTAGATTCTGCCGTTAATTTAATATCCGTACCACGACCTGCCATGTTGGTGGCAATCGTTACAGTGCCTGGCTTACCTGCTTCTGCTACAATATCCGCTTCTTTCGCGTGTAGCTTCGCATTCAACACCTGATGATTCACGCTGCGCATTTTTAGCATACGACTCAGCAATTCGGAAATTTCTACTGAAGTCGTACCCACCAATACCGGTCTTCCTTTTTGAGTCAACTGCACGATCTCTTCTGCAACGGCATTGTATTTCTCACGTGTTGTTTTGTAAACTTTATCCTGATCATCTTTTCTGGATGCCGGTTTATTCGTAGGAATAACCACTACATCCAGTTTATAGATTTCCATAAACTCACCTGCTTCTGTTTCCGCAGTACCCGTCATACCGGATAGTTTATGGTACATTCTGAAATAATTTTGCAAAGTCACCGTAGCATAAGTCTGGGAAGCATCTTCGACTTTCACATTTTCTTTTGCTTCTAATGCCTGGTGTAATCCATCTGAATAACGACGGCCTTCCATCACACGACCTGTTTGCTCGTCTACGATTTTAACCTTGTTCTCAACAATGATATAGTCTGTATCTTTTTCAAACAACGCATAAGCCTTCAACAATTGGTTCAAGGAGTGCACTCTTTCACTCTTCAAACTGAAATCATCGATCAGGACTTCTTTTCTTTCCAAACGAATTTCTTCGGAAAGACTCTTATCTTTTTCAATCGCATTCAATCCCACAGAAAGATCCGGAAGGATAAATAAATTAGGATCTTCTCCTTCACCGGTAATGAAGTCGATTCCTTTATCGGTTAACTCAACGTTGTTGTGTTTTTCATCGATGGTAAAATATAGCGGAGCATCAGCCTCAGGCATGCGCTTGCTGTTTTCCTGCATGAATTCATTTTCTGTTTTATGCAACACGGCACGAATACCTGTTTCACTCAAATACTTAATCAATGCTTTATGCTTAGGGAAACCACGGTAAGCGCGGAACAAGGACAACCCTCCTTCTTTTTCGTTTCCTTCTGCTATTTTCTTTTTCGCTTCTACTAAGTACGCGTTAACCATTTTCTTTTGTTCTTCTACCACTCTGTAAATGCGTGGTTTCAAATCATAGAATTCGTGTTTATCGCCTTTCGGTACAGGACCAGAAATAATCAATGGTGTACGTGCATCATCAATCAACACGGAATCGACTTCATCGACCATGGCATAATGATGTCCGCGTTGTACACGCTCATCTTTATTTCTTGCCATGTTGTCGCGTAAGTAGTCGAACCCAAATTCGTTGTTTGTTCCGTAAGTGATGTCCGCGTCATACGCTGCTCTTCTGCCGTCAGAATGTGCTTCGTATTTGTCGATACAGTCTACATTCAATCCGTGGAACTCCATCAATGGAGCCATCCATTCGCTGTCTCGTTTTGCTAAGTAATCATTGACCGTTACAATATGAACTCCTCTTCCACCCAATGCATTCAAATAAGAAGGAAGTGTAGCCACTAATGTTTTACCTTCACCGGTTGCCATTTCAGAAATTTTACCTTCGTGCAATACCATACCACCGATCA
>JAQBNS010000064.1 GCA_028288405.1 Chitinophagaceae bacterium | reverse complement strand
ATCAGGCAAACGATTTAGAAAAAACAGATACAGAGATCAAACCTATTGTTAAATCATACAAAGGTCCTGATCAAGACGATATCCTACGCAATTTAGAGGAAACACTTTCTGCCCTGCGTCAAGCGAGAAACGTTGCAGCCGGCATCAACAAAGACGATTCCGAACTGGTGTCTGTTCCACAGGTTAACATCTTTGAAAAGGTATTACCATTTGAACAATTGACTACAACCGAGCATGCAGCGGTAGAGGAAGAGAAGAAAGAGATAATACAGGAGAAAGAAAAAGAAAAAGAAGAAGAAGAGAAAATCGTTCTTCAAAAACCGGAATGGATCAAGCGCGATAAGAAAGCCTTGCCACAAAGTTTGATCAGCGACTTCGTCAAAACAGAGCGTCCGGAAGAGAAGAAAATCGATTTATTTGCTACACCTGCAGAAACCGAGTTCTTTGATTATAAAGAATTTACAGCGGTACAAAAAAGCAACCACGACGAACGCCTGTCTAAAGACCAGGAAAAAATCGATGAGATTGCCAAAGACTTCCCAAGTACTGAAACTACTCCACAACACATAGAAAGCAGTCAATCCGGCGATATCATCAGTAGCAACGGGGAGGCGGACTTCCTATTGAGTTACCTAGAACATAATAAACGAAAACGCCGGTTAAAGAACATCAGCAAAGACAAAGTCAACTCGATTTTAAATAAGTTTATCCAGGACGAACCCTCGATTAAGCCGGCTCAAAAAATGACCATTGCCCCTGTTGAAGACGACCTCTCTGAAACCAGCAGCCGACTAAATACTCTGCCTGCATCGGAAAATTTCGCCCAATTGTTGATTTTACAAGGAAAATATTCAAAAGCCATTGAAGTCTTTGAGGAATTAATATTGAAAAATCCAGAAAAAAGACCTTACTTTGTATCCCGAATTGAAGATTTAAAAAATAACCTATACTCCTAATGACACTTTTATTTTCTATTTTAATTATTATTTCCGCTGTATTAGTAGTGTTGGCGGTACTTGCTCAAAATTCAAAAGGAAACGGCTTATCCAATAGCTTAGGCGGTGCCAGCCAATTGATGGGCGTGAAACGTACGACTGATATCATTGAAAAACTAACTTGGGTATTTGCCATCAGCTTGCTTACCTTCTGCTTATGCATCAACTTATTTGTAGACAGACCAGAGGCAAATGCTGAAGGTTCTGGAAGTGTAAACGTTGACAGAGCAAAGGCTGCTAAGCCAAAACAAGCTCCTGCTGCACCAACAGATCAAGTAGATACAACAGGCGCTTCATCTGCTCCTGCTAACGGCGACTCGTTAGCAAATTAAATCTGCGAAGCTACTAAGCAGCTTCGCTCAGGCGCCTTACCAATAACCTCTTTGCTACCGGAATGATCGTTTCTTCTTCCGGTAGTTTTTTTTGTACCTCTATGGCGTATGTCGCCGGATTAGGAAGGTCTGGATAAGATTTCAAAAGCGTTAACTTCACATTTTCCAACGTATTCCAGGGAGCCCATTTCCGTTCTTCCACAAAAGCCATGTGCAACGCTCTGTATTCAGCACCGGAAGACTCAAACAAACTCATCGTATACCGGTAAATCTTCAGCGAAGCCGCTACACCATTCACTACTAGTAAATAACCTTCATTTTTATTAATCGGAGTCACTCCTACGGGATAAAAACCCATATGTCTTTCTACTTCGTCATACAAGGTTTTTCCTTGTTCTATACCTTGCAAAAACAAAGGTTTGGCATAAACGACCACATCTTCAATAACCTTCATCAATTCTCCGTCTTCAAACAAAGAATGGTATTCAAAACTCAGTTTGTCCAGGTCTGCCTTAACTATTTCTTTGGGAAACTGATCACTGAGCGCTTGCTTGCGATCATTGAACAATTGCAATTGCTCATAATGCACAATCAGGTCCGATAAACAGGGGAAAAGTTGGTAGGAGTTGAAACGCTTATCCACAGACTGTAAATAAGCCAATAAGGTGTATTTTTTGTATTCAAAATCCACCAAACCATTAACAAGCCAATTTGAATCTAATTTGTCCATAATCACCTTCGTTTAGCTGTTACTTAAAAACCAAAAACTCTTATTCCATCAGTAGCATGCAAATCTTGTCATCACTCGTATTGAGAAGCCGGAGAGGCCCAAAATGATGAGGTAATCTATTTAAAGAAACGGTATTTTATGTCAGATTGTTACCTTAAGATCGTATCTTTATACCCACAATCCTAAAATTCCTGTCAGAATCTGCATAAAGACTGCCATTTTTTCAAAAAAAACAAAGTGGCATAGAAAGTGACAAGTAGGGATTAGAATATTATTTCAACACAACCAATAAAACAATACGTTATGTCAAAAGTAAGCATCAAGCCATTGGCAGATAGAGTTCTTATCGAACCAGCTGCAGCGGAAGAAAAAACAGCCTCTGGAATTATCATTCCTGATACAGCAAAAGAAAAGCCTCAAAGAGGAAATGTTGTAGCCATAGGAACTGGTAAAAAAGACGAACCCTTGACTGTAAAAGTTGGCGATACTGTACTTTACGGTAAATACGCCGGACAAGAAATTACAGTAGAAGGTAAAGATTACCTGATCATGAAAGAGTCTGATATTTTTGCGGTTCTTTAATCTTAACACTCTCCCTTATTTATCATCACTAATTTTAAAACTCTATTATGTCTAAAAATATTTTATTTAACAGCGAAGCACGCGAAAAGCTAAAAAGAGGCGTAGACGCCTTGGCAGACGCAGTGAAAGTAACGTTAGGTCCTAAAGGAAGAAACGTAATCCTGGATAAAAAATTCGGTTCACCAGCCATCACTAAAGACGGTGTTTCTGTTGCAAAAGAAATTGAATTGAAAGATCCTGTAGAAAATATGGGTGCTCAATTGGTGAAAGAAGTAGCCAGCAAAACAGCGGACCAAGCAGGTGACGGTACAACTACAGCAACGGTATTGACTCAAGCCATCTTCAATGCAGGTTTGAAAAACGTAGCAGCAGGTGCTAATCCAATGGATTTGAAAAGAGGTATCGATAAAGCAGTTACTGCTATCGTTGCAGACTTGAAGGCTCAGTCTAAAAAAATCAACAACAACAAAGAGATCGCTCAGATCGCTACGATATCCGCCAATAACGATGCTACCATCGGCGAAATGATCGCTGCTGCGATGGAAAAAGTAGGCAAAGACGGTGTTATCACAGTGGAAGAAGCAAAAGGTACTGAAACAGAAGTAAAAACTGTAGAAGGTATGCAATTCGACAGAGGATACCTTTCTCCATACTTTGTGACCAACACAGAAAAAATGGAAACAGAATTTGATCATGCTTATATCCTGATCTACGACAAGAAAATTTCTTCGATGAAAGAATTGCTTCCAGTATTGGAGCAAGTGGTACAAACAGGCAAGCCCTTGGTGATCATCTCTGAAGACTTAGACGGCGAAGCATTGGCAACATTGGTAGTCAACAAAATCAGAGGCGCGCTGAAAATCGCGGCCGTGAAAGCACCTGGTTTCGGTGACAGAAGAAAAGCTATGTTGGAAGACATCGCCGTATTGACTGGAGGAACAGTGATTAGCGAAGAAGGCGGTTACAAATTGGAAAATGCCAAATTGGAACACTTGGGTACTTCTGAAAAAATCATCATCGACAAAGACAACACAACGATTGTAAACGGAAGCGGTAAAAAAGAAAACATCGTTTCCCGTATCAATCAAATCAAAGCTCAGATGGAAAATACTACCTCTGACTACGATAAAGAAAAACTGCAGGAGCGTTTGGCTAAATTGTCTGGTGGTGTAGCCATCATGTACATTGGAGCAGCTACAGAAGTAGAAATGAAAGAAAAGAAAGACCGTGTAGACGATGCGTTGCACGCTACTAGAGCGGCTGTAGAAGAAGGAATCGTTGCAGGTGGTGGTATTGCTCTAATCCGTGCTTCTAAAGCATTAGACGGTGTGAAAACATTGAATGAAGACGAAAAAACAGGTGTGAACATCATCCGTATTGCCATCGAAGCTCCATTGAGAACGATCGTTAGCAATGCAGGTTTGGAAAGCTCTGTCATTGTACAAAAAGTAAAAGAAGGAAAAGACGATTTTGGATACAACGCAAGAGAAGACAAATACGAAAACTTCTTCGCTGCCGGTATCATCGATCCTACGAAAGTAACACGTTTAGCTCTTGAAAACGCTGCTTCAGTAGCCGCTTTATTGCTTACTACAGAATGTGTAGTAGCGGATAATCCGGAAGATGCTGCTTCCATGCCATCAATGGGCGGAGGCGGAATGGGCGGAATGATGTAAGATATTCTGCATTAACTCAAAAAACTCCCGGCAAAACCGGGAGTTTTTTTTTGCTTATTGAACGTGCAACATCTAACTTAGAATCACCGTATTGGAGTTCTTACAATGATTCATACAAATGTAGTGTCCGAATGGGTATATGAACATTATTTGTTCTACCTGTTTTTATGTATTGCAGATTGCGATTGCTTTATTTCTGATGAAGAAATTAGCGAGATCAAACAAGAAGCGTTTAAACACTGGCCTGCAGGCAGCGTAAGTGCATTGTATAAATCGGTTCATAATGAATTCATATCTCATTCAGAAGAAGAGAAAACCAAATTCATAAGCGACAACGCAGGTCATTTTTTACGCACCCCTATCGTTCGCAAAAAAGCGATCCAACACCTTGAAAAAATGGTATCTACCCAGGACGGTGACAACGAGGAATATGTAATGTTTCGCTATATTCGCAAAGTCATCAACAACCTGAAATAACAAACATTTTGATAAAAATAACCCCTTCTACACAGGCCCTCATCTTCGATATTGACGGGACTTTGGCGGATACCATGTCAGTGCATTACGAAGCCTGTCAAATTGTTTGCCGTAAAAGAGGTTTTGATTTTCCCTTAGATTATTTCTACGCCAAAGCCGGTATTCCTACTCTTTCTGTATTTGTGATGCTGATGAAAGATCTTCATCTTCCTTACGACGGATTAGAATTGGGACACGAAAAAGAAGCCGTATTTCTCACCTTAATTGATAAAGTCCAACCGATGCCTATTGTCGCTGATTTAGCGAAGTCCTATTATGGGAAACTTCCCATGGCATTAGGAACAGGCGGTGGCAGAGAAGTCGCAACACGCATCATGCAAGCCATTGGTATGGAAGATTTGTTTGCAGTGATGATCACTGCCGATGATGTGATGTTTCCAAAGCCTCATCCTGAAACGTTTTTAAAAGGCGCTGAGTTTTTAAAAATAGCGCCTGAACATTGTTTGGTGTTTGAGGACGGACAACCCGGTATCGACGCTGCTATAGCTGGAGGCATGCCATATATAGACGTAAGACCTTTTACACCGAAGGTGAATTATTAGATTGTTTTTTAGATTATAAATTAAGACCTCTTTAACTTATTTTATAGGGAATAAATAGAGCCTATTTTTTGAAGTTCATTGCCTAAATTGGGGCGTGTCCCTACGGGCCGGGCAGAACTTCGTTCGCAATCTTCGCACTCACGTGCTCAATTGTGCTACAAGTCCTCGCTCGAATCATACATCACAATTCATTACCAAACCTCTTTGCTCGCTGTGGGCTTTCCGCTGCTATCCCTCACGCGAGGTAATACTCTTTCTCCTGTTTCTGTTTCTCTATTCTTGTATGTACCTCTTTCCTTTATAAGCCATCGCCACGAAAATAAAGATGACAGCCACTACAAACATCATTGCCGCGAAGAACAAATAATATTCTACACCGGTAAAAATACTTTTTCCATTTTCATCCGCAATCACCCAATTGATCATTGCTGTTACAAAATTTCCCAAAGAGATCGATAAGAGGAATAATCCCATCACCAGTGATTTCATAGCATTGGGAGCTTGTGTATAAGAAAATTCCAAGCCTGTACCATAGACCATTACTTCTGCTACAATTAATACAAAAAAGGCTAAGACTTGCCACCCTATACTTGTTGTAATGCCACTGTTCAACCGCCATTCAATCCATGCTACCATTAAAAATGACAATACCGTGATAAACATTCCTATAGACATTTTCCGAAGCGATGTCAATGGAAATAATTTGCTGACAGCCGGATATAAATACAACGTAAACAGCGGAACAAGAATAATGACAAACAAAGGATTGGCTGCCTGCACCTGATCAGGAAGCAATTCAAATTTCAAAAAAGATAAGGCATCTATACCAAATGAAAGATCAACAAGTTTATCCATAAAAGGACTCTTTGCTTGCAACACCCAGGCAGAAGCATTTTGTTCATACAACGACCAAAAGAAAACACAACAAGCGAAAATAGATAACAATCCACCAATGGCTTTTAGTCCTTCTTTGGTAAATACTTCTGTCCTATATTTTACCCAGCCTACGGCAGGCATTTTCTTATAACTGTTCCTGCCCATCCAGAAAATAATAGTAGCAATGAACATTAATATACCTGGAATACCGAAGGCTACTGATGCACCGAAATACTCCAGTACTAATGGAATAAGAATGGTTGATACTAAGGCGCCAATATTGACAGCCATATAAAAGTAATTGAATACTTTTTCTATCAGGTGATTGTTTTTAGCTGTGAATTGATCTCCTAAATTAGCAGAGACACAGGGTTTAATCCCTCCCGAACCAATAGCGATTAATGTTAAGCCAATAGCCAACCCCAACCGAGTATCATCCAAGGAAAGAGCTAAATGTCCCAGACAGTATACAATGGAAAGAGTCATGATGGTTTTATACTTTCCCCAAAAAGCATCTGCTATAAACGCTCCTATAATAGGAAAAAAATAAACCCCCATAGAGAAGGTATGGTACCAGACTTTGCTTTCTTCGTCTCCCATAGGAGCTTTATTGCCCGCATTGTCCATGAGGTATTCGGTCATAAAGACTGTTAAAATAGCCCGCATCCCATAATAACTAAACCGCTCAGCTATCTCATTACTAATGATATATGGAATGCCAGAGGGCATTTTATCGGATCTCACTTCTTCAGCCATTTGTCTTATTATAATTATATTTTCATAAGTATAGGGATTTTTAGAAATTATTCATACCTTTGCACAAAGAAAAGCGGAATTAGCCTTACCCGGCCATCGTTTTAATTCAATTAATAGGTTGAGCTGATCATTTTGCTTCTAGTTCAACGCCGGGTCATTTAATTTCCGGTGTGAACATATTATGGAAGAGATTATCTCGACAATCGGTTTCGAAGGACTAGGTCTTTCCGAAATCACCTTGCAAGCTATTGAAAAAGCTGGCTACACTATCCCTTCGCCTATACAATTACAGGCGATCCCCGAAATCTTAAACGGTCGTGACATCATTGGTCAGGCTCAAACAGGAACTGGTAAAACAGCAGCGTTTGGTCTTCCTGCCCTTGAAAAAATCGATATTGAAGACAGAAGCACACAAGCATTGATCTTGTGCCCTACCCGCGAACTCGCTTTGCAGGTTTGTAACGAACTAAAAAAATTATCTTACGGTAAAAGAGGATTGTCTATTGCTGCTGTTTACGGCGGTGAATCCATCATGAATCAAATCAAAGACTTGAAAAGAGGCGTACACATTGTTGTAGGTACTCCAGGTCGTGTAATTGATCACTTGGAAAGAAAGACATTGCAATTGGACGGCATCAAAATGTTCATTTTGGATGAAGCCGATGAAATGTTGAACATGGGTTTCAGAGAAGACATCGAACACGTGTTGACTCAGGCACCTAAAGACAGACAGACTATTTTGTTCTCCGCAACAATGTCTGCTCCTATCCTAAACATCACCAAGCGTTTCTTAAAAGATCCGGTGCATGTGAAGATCACTAAAAAAGAAGTTACTGTAGATACTATTGAACAATGGTATTACGATATCTCTTCTTCCAATAAATTGGAAGCCATGACTCAATTGTACGATTTGAATGAATTGAAATTGTGTCTTGTGTTTACTAACACGAAGAAGAAAGCTGACGAAATTTCTGAAGAATTGAGAGCTTACGGATACAAAGCAGAAGCTTTGCACGGTGACTTGAAACAAAGCGCACGTAACGAAGTCATGACGAAGTTCCGTAACGGTCATATCAATATGTTGGTCGCTACAGACGTTGCGGCTCGTGGTATTGACGTGAACGACGTAGACGGCGTATTCAACTACGACTTACCTCAGGATCTGGAAAACTATGTTCACCGTATCGGTAGAACAGGTAGAGCAGGTAAAACGGGTAAAAGCTTTACCTTCTTCTTACCGGGAGAGCGTTACAGATTGAAAGAATTGGAACGTTTCACTAAATCTCCTTTGAAGCGTGGTGATGCACCTTCTAAAAAACAATTAGTAGACTTCAAAAAAACTAAGCTTGTTGATAAAATCAACGCGTTGGCTGCAACAGATGCGCTAAAACCATTCGAAGCCTTGTTGGAAGAATACGTAGAAAAAGGAATTGATCTAAAAGTATTGACTGCCGGTTTATTGCAAATGGTATTGAAAGATATCTCTACAGTAGAACCAGAAAGAAGACCTCGTAAAGAAGGTGCTTACTCTGAGCGTGGTGGAAACGATCGTTTCGGTGATCGTAGAAGCAGCGGTGGAGATCGCGACAGCAGAGGCAGCGGAGACCGTTTCGGTGATCGCAGAAGTTCTGATCGTAACAGCGGTAGCTCTGAACGCAGCAGCGGAAGTCGTTTTGAAAGCAGACCAGGCAGCGGCGAAAGAAGAGAAAGAAGCAGCGGCGGTTATGAAAGAAGAGAAAGAGAAGGCGGAGAGAGAACAGAAAGAGCTCCTCGTCCTGAACGTTCTGAATCGAGACAACCGGATGCTAACATGGCGCGTGTATTGATCAACCTTGGTCACCGTGACTATGTAAAACCGAGAGACATCGTTGGAGCTTTGGCTGGTGAAACAGGTATCAAAGGAAGCGATATCGGTCACATCGATATCTTCGACAAACATTCTTATGTTGACATTCCTAAATCTGATATCGATCGTGTATTGGACGGAATGAGAAACAATACCATCAAAGGTAAAAGTGTTAGTCTAGAAGTACAACAGTAAAAACAGCAACAATGCACCTCTTTTATTCCAAGGGTTTTTCACAAAACAATCCTGTACTGGATGAAAAAGAAAGTCACCATGCCATCAACGTCTTGCGTCTTCAACGCAACGACAGCGTAGCAGTCACAGACGGTGCAGGGAATTTATTTCATGGAGCAATTCAGGAAGTAAATAAAAAAAGTTGCCACATATTGATCAATGAACAAAAGCCTTTGGTTGCTAACGCAGCCAAAGGCTTTCATTTAGCAGTCTCTCCTACCAAATCCATCGACCGCATGGAATGGATGGTTGAAAAATGCACCGAATTGGGAATCGGTAGCATCACTTTTTTGAAAAGCCGTTATTCTGAACGCAAAGAAATTAACCTTACAAAATTAGAAGCCATTGCTGCAGGTGCCATGAAACAATCGCAGCGAAATTACCTGCCGACTTTATTCCCCATGATTCCTTTTGCAGAATACCTTCAAAAGTCCACTGCAAGCATACAATTTATCGCGTGTCAACACGAATCCCTTTCCATTGATCAATGGACAAAGAAAACAGATAAACATAAAAACAACTGTATCTTAATTGGCCCGGAAGGTGGTTTTTCAGAAGAAGAAGTTATATTGGCATTGCAAAAACAAGTACATCCTATTGCTTTGGGAGAACAACGTTTGCGCACAGAAACCGCTGCCCTTGTGGCGTGTCATTTGATGAATATATTTGCGTTATGAAATATTGCTTTACCGCTATTCTTTTATTGTTCATTTTCTGTTTCCATACGGCATTTCCTCAGCCTCCGGCTTATCGCATTGCCAAATTAAAGTATAATGGAGGTGGTGATTGGTATGCCAATAAAACTTCATTACCCAACCTCATCAGTTTTTGTAATAAAAGCCAACGTTTCAATATTGCCGAAGAAGAAGAAATTGTAGAGGTAGGAAGTAAAGAATTATTCCAATACCCCTTTATACATATGACTGGACACGGAAACGTTGTATTTTCAGATGCAGAGGCTCAAAATTTACGACAATACCTCACTAGCGGAGGATTCCTGCACATTGATGATAACTATGGGATGGATAAATTCGTAAGATTAGAATTAAAAAAGGTATTCCCCGAATTAGAATTGGTTGAAATCCCATTCACGCATCCTATTTATCATCAAAAATATCAGTTTAATAATGGACTTCCTAAAGTACACGAGCATGATGGCAAGGCACCTCGCGGTTATGGCATCGTATATCAGGGAAAACTGGTTTGTTTCTACACCTATGAATGTGATTTAGGCAACGGTTGGGAAGATAAACAGATTTATAATGATCCGGATGAAGTACGTTTAAAAGCGCTACAAATGGGTGCAAACATTCTATCCTTTGCTTTCACAACAAATTAAAAAAATGGTACACGATAAACTATCTCTGCCATTTATATGTTATATTTATACCACTAAATAAACCTACTACTGTGACTATAATCCTAGTATTCTTCGTCCTTCATTGGTATTTATCGCTGTTTAGTCAGACGTTCTTCTTGCACCGTTATTCGGCGCATGGAATGTTTAAGATGAACAAGTTCTGGGAAAAGTTTTTCTATGCTTTTCTATATATCACACAAGGTTCTTCTTACTTGCAGCCTCGCGCTTATGCCGTGCTTCACCGTATGCACCACATGTACAGTGATACTGAAAAAGATCCGCATTCTCCGCACTATTCTAATAATGCATTCCAAATGATGTGGAAGACAAAAGACATCTACTCTGGTATTGCGAAAAAAACGAATAAAACAATTGAAGAGAAATTCTTGAAAAATCTTCCGGAATGGGCTTTGATTGACAACTTAGGAGATCATTGGTATTCTCGTGTCGCTTGGGGTACGGCCTATGTATTATTCTACATTGCCTTTGTTCCTGCTAATGCATGGTACTTGTACCTGTTATTACCGATACACTTTCTGATGGGTCCTGTGCACGGAGCTATTGTTAACTGGTTTGGTCATAAATTAGGTTACTCAAACTGGGACAATAAAGACAAATCAAAAAACACGTTGGTTATGGACGTATTATTGGGCGGTGAATTGTTTCAAAACAACCACCACAAATATGCGGCAAGAGCTAACTTCGCTTCGAAGTGGTATGAGTTCGATCCTACCTGGCCTGTCATCAAATTCCTGAGCTGGATCCATGTCATTAAACTGAGCTATAAGCCTGACAATACACCGTTTTAATTCTCTTTAATAGTCATAGCATAAAAAAAAGCCTCACGAAATTTCGTGAGGCTTTTTTTTATGCTATGACTATTTTAAAAGATCTTTTTCTATTTAATATTTGTCTTATTGGTAATATACAAAGGACGTTGTCTGATGTTTGTGCTTATTCTACTGATATATTCCCCTATGATTCCTACACAAATCAATTGAATCCCTCCGATAAACATGATACTGATAATCATTGACGTCCAACCTTGCACATAATCGTTGTGGAAGAAACGAATATACAAAGCATACAACATAATAGTAAATGCCATACCGGAAACCACGAAGCCCATTAGAGAAGCAACTTTGAGAGGTAAGTTGGAAAAAGACGTAATGCCATCTATGGCAAAACGAAACATCTTTTTGTAGGTGTATCCGGTTTGTCCACCATGTCTTTCCTCACGGTCGTACTCTATATACGTTTGATTAAAGCCTATCCAGGAAATTTGTCCACGTAAAAATTTCTGCTGTTCCGGCATGCTCTTTAATACATCGACAACCTTGCGGTCTATGATTCGAAAGTCACCTGTATCTAGAGGAATATCAATTGCCGTAATACTCGATAACGTTCTGTAGAACATTTTAGCAGTAAACTTTTTCAAAAAACTTTCTCCTTTTCTACTTCGCCTTCTTGCATATACTACCTGGAAGTTCTCATCCATTTTTTTATACATCTCTGCAATCAATTCCGGAGGGTCCTGAAGATCCGCATCAATAATGACAACCCTATTACCTAACGAATGATCAAGGCCGGCAGTAACAGCTATCTGATGTCCAAAATTGCGGCTGAAATCTATGTACTTAACAGTGGAGTCCTTTGCAGCCAATCCTTCAATCAATGAGAGCGAGAGGTCCTTACTTCCATCGTTGACAAAAACAAGCTCGTAAGACACCAACATTTTATCCAATACTCCTTTTACACGTGTATAGAGGAGTTGAATATTTTCTTGTTCGTTGTATATGGGAATGACTACAGATAAATCCATAAGTAAGAGGTATATATATTAGCGCAAGTTAGATAAAATTTCTTTAAAATAGGATGGACAAAGCATTTACCTGTTTATACTTCAAAAGACTTGATCTGATTTTGGCGATACAACTGGATTAAAAACAAATCATGATTTCTTTCCTTCCCGTTGGCGGTATAAACAATCACAATCTCATCTTTATGCCTGATTTGTTTTACCCTAAAGCATGACAAATGATATTCGTTAAACAATTTCTCTATTACTTCTATCTGATCTGTCGGATCATTATATGTGATCTTATATACCTTCTCCTGGTTGACCGTATCAATAATACGCTGGAACCAGGAAAAACTTAACAACACGGTCATTGCGATACAAGTTACCCATATCGAAAGCGAATATTCTCCGCAACCTATGGCCATACCATTGGCCGCAGATATCCATATCGTTGTTGCGGTTGTGATTCCTCGAATACTGATCTTATCGCGGTAGATGGCTCCTGCACCTAAAAAACCGATACCTGTAACAATGTTTGCTGCCACTCTAGCTTCATCTCCATGACCTCCCAAATTGATGGATAAAATGGTAAAGAGACAAGAACCCAAAGTCACTAAAATAACTGTTCGGAAACCAGCTGCCTTACTTCTGTATTCTCTCTCCGCTCCTATTATAGCTCCAAAAAGTAATGCAATAACCAGTTTACCTTCTTCTGTTTGGAGAAATTCTTTTATGTCCTGTATGTTCATTATCCGGCGACTATTAATCCTTTAATAAGTAAATATAATAAAAATAGAATTACCTCAACTGATAAGGAATGATACCTGGTACTAAAGGCAAATCAAGCTGAGACGATCCAGGAGTGCTTGTAGACAGAT
>JAQBNS010000040.1 GCA_028288405.1 Chitinophagaceae bacterium | reverse complement strand
GTTCGCATAGAAAGCGGTTTGCGAATGATCTGCGATACCAAAGTATTGCCAGCCTTCATTGATGCTGGCATGTGCCATTTCTGCCAAGGTATGAATGCCATCGCTGTATGTACTGTGGTTGTGGAAGATGCCTTTAAGATCTTTATAGCTCAGTAGTTGTTCGATTTTATTTTCTTTGGCCAATTCCCATTCTACATATCCCACCCTGCATTCAGCAGGTATCCATGGCGTGCCTACAGTCGTATATAATTCCTGTTCTGTTTGGGCTGCATTTTTAATGCATACATCCATAAACGTTTCTTTATCAGAAATGGCATGACGCAGATGTCCATTTTCAGCAGAGAATAATAAGCGTTGTGATTCAAAAGAGGCAGGAGAACAAGTTCTGATGCTCAATGGTACACCTGTTGTTTTCTCGAGACCACGTAAGGTAAAAGGAGTGCTCTCTGCAGGCGTCCAATCGGCGGGGAGTTTGGATTGAATGGTATCTAATGTTTTTACCGGATCATCAGTACCCACAATAAATTCTAAAGACGTAACGATCTCTGCTTGTTGGTATAGTTCTCCGCACCAGCTGATGTGAAGGGAAGGGAAGATTGTTTTTAATGCAATCAATAATTCACTCCCTTTTTGCTGCGCATCAGGGATGAGTAATTTTTTACTTTGCTCGTGTTGGAAGAGAATGGCTTTGCGAAGATTCTCCTGTGTTTTTTCTCCAAAGCCTTTTTGATTGGCGATCTGATTGGTATTACAAGCTTCTAATAATTGCGCTATACTTTCAATGCCTAACTCTTTCCAGAGTGTACGGATTTTTTTTGCACCGATACCTGGAAGATCAA
Organism: Chitinophagaceae bacterium; assembly: GCA_028288405.1. Classification (GTDB taxonomy): domain Bacteria; phylum Bacteroidota; class Bacteroidia; order Cytophagales; family Cytophagaceae; genus JACMQM01. Next base: position 25,357 of record JAQBNS010000040.1, on the reverse strand, counting down.
ACAACTCAATGAGTCCGGCCGGTGTGTGTTGAAGCAAAGCAGTCAGTTCAGAAAGACTACCTGTCGCAACAATCTCACGAATTTTTTTACCCATGCTCGCTCCAATGCCTTGCAGGTTAGACAGGTCCTCGTCTGACAAATCTTCCAGGGCATAAGGTGTCTTGTCGATGGCAATGGCCGCGTTTTGGTAAGCGCGTATTTTGAACGTGTTTTCCTCGTGCAGTTCCATGACGGAAGCGGTGAGTTTGAGAACATGAAGGACTGTGGAGTTGCTTGACATGTGTTGTTTTTGCTGAGGAGTAAAAGTAATAAGATTGTCGTTGATCGACAAGTGCGTTTTTCATACGAGCCTTTTACTTTTCTTTTGCTCTCCCAAAAGAAAAGTAACAAAAGAAAAGGGAGCCACCAAAAGCAATCTCTGAAGACATTTTGGATCCTTATAGTGTACGAAGTTAATTTACGAGAATGTCTTCAGAGATTCGCACTTTTCCTGGACGCCCGCGCGCCATAGTTTTGTACTAAATGATTGCGTTAGGGATTGAGCCATTGTTTGAGCTCTCCCGACACATAAGTTAGTTTTGAGGCGGAGGTTTGTTTCGGGAAGCGAGTGGTGAAAGCCCGGCCCGCAGGGAACGCCCTTATTTAAAACATAGAACTTATCCTCGAGATATTATTCCCTCATAAAAGAATTCCACACTCAATGATAAATTCTCTCTTCTTCCTATCTTTAAAGCGAAATCACACCCTTCTATGAATTACTGGCTTATAAAATCTGAACCCTTCAAGTATTCCTTCGATCAGTTGTTGAAAGACAAGAAGACCTTTTGGGAAGGGGTGAGGAATTACCAGGCGAGGAACAACCTGAGGGCCATGAAAAAAGGTGATTTGATGTTGTTCTATCATAGTAATGAAGGAAAAGAAGTCGTAGGAATTGCCAAAGTAGTGGGTGAAGCATACCAGGATCCGACTACTGATGATGCTAATTGGGTGGTTGTAGATGTGGCTCCGGTCAAGAAACTGAAGAATCCGGTAACCTTGGCCATGGTGAAAGCGGATAAACGCCTGGCACAAATGGCATTGGTGACTTCCATGCGCTTATCGGTGCAGCCGGTAAAAAGGGAGGAATTTGACCTGATTCTGGAGTTGGCGGGGGAACAATAATTTCCCCCATTGTTTCATACTCCCGTGGAGTTTTCTATTTTTGTAAGATTTGAATTGGATTAGCAATAGATAGCCTGGTGCGAAAGCCTCTTCCGTATCTAAAAGACGGATGATTCAAATGATACTCCTGGTCTAAAGAGTAATTTAGGTTTAAAGAACATGTCAAAGCGTTCCATTCTCGATAACGAACTTTTACAAATAACTCTCGACAGACTGTGTCAGCAACTGATCGAGAATCACGATCAATTTGAAGAGTCTGTTATCCTTGCGATTCAACCGCGCGGTGTCATTGTCGGCGAACGCATCAAATCCATTTTAGAAAAAAGTTTAAAGAAGAAGGTTGCTTTCGGGCATCTGGATGTCACCTTTCACAGGGATGATTTCAGACGCAAAGAAGCACCGTTGAAAGCGAATGCTACGATCGTTCCATTTATCATAGAAGACAAACGGGTGATTCTGGTAGACGATGTGCTGTATACAGGCCGCACGGTGCGTGCAGCGCTGGATGCCATGATTGCTTTCGGTCGTCCTAAAGATGTGGAACTATTGGCTTTGGTAGATCGTAAGTTTGGCCGTGACCTTCCAATTGAAGCGCAATACGTGGGCAAAGAAGTCATATGTCTCGACAGCGAGCACGTGCAAGTAGACTTGCATGAGGAAAGTAAAGGAGAAGATAAAATTTGGTTAGTCACAAACAACGATAAAAAGTAAATGCAAAGTCAACTCAGCGTTAAGCATTTATTAGGAATAAAAGAACTCAGGAAAGAGGATATACAACTTATTTTTGAAACGGCAGACCAGTTCAAGCAAGTCCTTAATCGTCCGATCAAAAAAGTCCCTTCCCTTCGAGACATTACCATTGCCAATGTATTTTTCGAAAATTCAACCCGTACGCGTTTGTCTTTTGAGTTGGCAGAAAAAAGATTGTCGGCCGATGTGGTCAATTTCTCTTCTTCTTCCAGTTCTGTAAAAAAAGGGGAGACCTTGTTGGATACGGTCAATAACATCCTGGCAATGAAAGTGGATATGGTCGTTTTGCGCCATTCCAGCGTTGGTGCCCCGCATTTCCTGGCGCGTCACGTAGATGCCAACATCATCAATGCAGGTGACGGTACCCATGAACATCCGACCCAAGCCTTGCTGGATGCCTTTTCGATTCGTGAAAAGTTAGGGGAAGTAGCCGGTAAAAAGGTCTGTATTTTCGGAGATATTCTGCATTCACGTGTGGCTTTGTCCAACATTTTTGCCTTGCAAAAGTTAGGAGCAGAAGTCATGGTATGCGGTCCCAATACCCTAATCCCTAAATACCTGGGCGAACTGGGAGTAAAAATAGAATACGACTTGAAGAAAGCCCTTCAATGGTGTGATGTAGCCAATGTACTTCGTATACAACTGGAAAGACAGACCATCAAGTATTTTCCTTCCTTAAGGGAATATTCTTTGTATTATGGCATCAACAAAGAATTATTGGATTCCCTGAATAAAGAAATTGTAATTATGCACCCCGGTCCTATCAATAGAGGAGTTGAGTTGAGCAGCGACGTTGCCGATTCTCACCACTCCATTATCCTGGATCAGGTAGAGAATGGAGTAGCAGTGCGTATGGCTGTTCTCTATCTATTGGCTGGAAAACAAGGTCAATAAGAGAATTCACTCGAAAAATTTACTTTTTAAACACTTATTTAATATACTTGTTAAGGATGATTCCGTATATGAAGAATAGAATGAAATACATTGTGTTGCTGTCTCTGACAGTATTTATTGTTATGGCTTCTTGTGCCGGTATGCGCGAAAAAAAGGCAGAAAAACACCAACCTTTTGGACCGCATAAAAATAAAAAACCTCATCACGGGCACCCATAGGAATCACATTGTATCATCCTTGTTAATTATTATTCACCATTAAATAATCTTATATGAAATCTTTCCTCGCTTTAACATTCGCTGTTTTGCTTTTTGCAGCTTCTTGCACAGCTCCATCAGGACATAGGAATCAGTCATGGCACCCGTCTACTCCTAAGAAAGCTAAGCAAGGTCATAACAGATAAAAAAAACGTAGTTCAGAATGAACATGCCCCCTCCAGGGGCATGTTTGTTTAGAGGCGCATGGAGAATAAAAGAAGCATGCAAAAATTAATCATTGCGATAGACGGCTACTCGGCCTGTGGTAAAAGTACTACAGCAAAATTGCTTGCCTCTAAACTGGGGTATTTATACATAGATACAGGTGCGATGTACAGAGCGGCTACGCTTTATTTTTTACAACATTACATCAACCTGACGGATCCTAAGGCGGTTACCGGGGCATTAGAAAAAATACAGGTTAGCTTCCACTTCAACGAAAGGAAAAAAGCATCCGATACCTACTTGAACGGGTTGAATGTAGAAGATGAAATCCGTACCATGAAAATTTCCGATCGCGTAAGTGAAGTGAGTGCTTTGGTTGCGGTGAGAAAACACATGGTGGCGCTACAACGCAAAATGGGTAAGAAGAAAGGTATTGTCATGGATGGCAGAGACATTGGCACAGCCGTGTTTCCGGAAGCTGAACTGAAAATCTTCATGACTGCCGACATCAACATCAGGGCTTACCGCCGCCAGCAAGAATTGTTGGGAAGGAAGCAGGTAGTCGATTTGGATGACATCATACAAAATATTACAAAAAGGGACTTCCTGGATACGACGAGAGAAGAAGGTCCTTTGATCAAAGCAACAGATGCCATCATCATTGATACGTCTTACGTGACCATTGAAGAGCAGGTAGATGCCATTATGAATATGACAGTCAGTAAAATGATTGAAATTACATTTCCGATAGAGAACGTATAGCACTGCGTTGTTGTTAAGTGATTATAGTTTAATTACGAATGAATAGTTTAAAAATATAATCTAAGGTACGAGCCAGGAGGTACGAGGAACGATTCCTCGCTTCTGGCTCGTACCTCGTCCCTCAAGCTTATGTCTAAAGCGCTTCAAACAAGCATTGATAAAAACTCCGGTTATTGTTTCGGTGTTGAGTTTGCTATACAAATGGCCGAAGATGAAATGGCTACCGGTGAACCTTTGTATTGCCTGGGTGATATTGTGCACAATGCCATGGAAGTGGAGCGTCTCGCCAAAAAAGGATTGAAGATCATTGACCGTGCGCAACTGGAAGAATTATCCGATTGCAAAGTTTTGATTCGTGCACACGGTGAGCCTCCGGAGACTTATGCATTGGCTTTGAAGAATAACATTGAACTCGTAGATGCTTCTTGTCCTGTGGTATTGAAATTGCAAAACAGGGTGAAGAATAGTTTTGATGATGTGGAGTCCAAAGGTGGACAGATCATTATATACGGCCAGCAGGGACATGCAGAGGTCATCGGACTGACCGGTCAAACCAATGGGAAGGCGATCGTTGTAACAACAGAAGAAGATCTTGATCACATTGATTTTTCCAAACCGGTTTCTTTCTATAGTCAAACGACAAAGAGTACCAAAGGCTTTTACAAAATGAAGAGCCTTATCGAAGAACGTATTCAGGCACAAAAGGGAAGTGTGGAATCGTTTGATGCAAACGACTCCATTTGCCGTCAGGTATCCAATAGAGAACCGCAACTACAAAAATTCTCTCATCAGAACGATGTCATTATATTTGTCAGCGGAAAGAAAAGTTCCAATGGCAAAGCCTTATATGGGGTATGCAAGTTGGAAAACGACAGAAGCTATTTTGTAGAGAACGAAAAAGAAATAGAAAGCGATTGGTTTAAGGCAGGCGATCGCGTAGGTATTTGCGGCGCAACCTCTACACCGATGTGGCTGATGAAACAAGTAGAAGAATATATTAACTCATTGTAGGGATGGAAAATAAATTGTGGAAGAAGGTATTACGTTATTTTTTGCAAGGGCTTATTGTCATTGCTCCATTTGCTATCACACTCTATATTATTGTAGCGCTCTTTCAATGGCTCGATAATGTTGTTCCCCGCTTATTTCAAATCACTTTGTACCCAGGTGTCGGTATTGTGATTGTCATATCATTCATTTTGATGTTGGGTTATATCGCGTCCAACTTCCTGACCAAATCATTGATCACTATTTTTGAAAGTTCGATCAAACGAATACCCTTAGTTAATCTTTTGTATTCATCCACCAAGGATGTGATGGATGCTTTTGTAGGAGAGAAGAAAAAATTTGATCATCCGGTTTTGGTAAAAGTAGATGCACAGTTGAATTTTTACCGTATTGGATTCATTACCCGGGAAGATCTTTCTGATATTAACTTGAATGAAAGCACAGCCGTTTATTTTCCGCATTCTTATAATATATCCGGAAACTTATTTTTTGTTCCAACAAAGGATATTCAACATCTTACGATTTCCAGCGCAGAGGCGATGAAGTTTGTGGTGTCTGGAGGAGTGGCGGGATTGCATAAATAAAATAGTTGTAAGTTGTAAGTGATAAGTTGTAAGTCCCGATTACTATCGGGGCTTAGTTAATTTTTGGATAATATGTTTAGTCAGTTATTTTCTAATAAGAAGCGCCCTCTGCTTTTGATGAGTAGATCCTAATCCCTTATAGATAGTAGAGAAGTCAATACTGGCATATTGAACTTACCACTTACCACTCTCACTATATTTCCTCAATGTTAAGCATTTGGTTCTAATGTTAATTTTGTATTAACCCCCAACCAGTGTCATAACATTACCTTAACAGTCTCGTAAAGTTACTGTAATAACAGGTGTGTAGTTTTGCCTCAACAAGGTAACACTCTTTTCACACATGTATAAAATCTTCTTAAGCTTATTGGTATTCGTTCAAGTAGCAGCTTATGCCCAAACGGGAACGTTAAAAGGAATCGCTTCGGATTCTACAAACTCCGAAGCACTCATCGGTGCGGTGGTATCAGTCGTGGACAATAACGCCATTGGTGGTGTTACGGATATCGACGGATCGTTCGTGATAGAAGGCATTCCTGCCGGAACGTATAATTTTAAAATTTCTTATCTGGGTTATAAGGACCGTATGATTGAAGGTGTTTCTATTCAATCCGGACAAACCACAGACTTGGGTGCTCTGACGATGTCAGTAGATAATGCGAATGATTTAACGGAAGTTACTGTAATAGGTGTAAAAGAAAAAGCATCGGAAGCGGCGGTTGTTCAAGAGATCAGGGAAGCCGACCAGGTAGTTTCCGGTATTTCAAGTGAACAAATTTCTAAAGGCCAAGATCGTGATGCAGCACAGGTCGTACAACGTATCCCTGGAGTATCGGTTGTTGATAACCGATTTATTATGATCCGCGGATTGAACGATCGTTACAATACGGTATGGTTAAACGATGTTACTGCACCAAGTTTGGAAGCAGACCGTAAAGCTTTTTCATTTGACGCGGTACCAAGTAGTATCATTGAAAGGGTTTTAGTTTATAAAACACCTTCGCCGGAACTACCGGGTGATTATGCAGGAGGATTAGTTAAAATATATACAAAGACACCACAAAGAAGATCGTTTAATGTCGGTGTAACATTAGGTGCCAGAAACGGTACGACCTTTTCTCCGTTTACTAAAGATAAAAGTCCTACCGATTTTTTAGGATTTGATAGCGGCCAAAGAAAATTGCCTAATGTACCTTCAAATGCCAATAGTAATTTGAGTGATGCGGATGGTAAGAAATTTGACAATACAGCTTCTACCAGACAAACAACGAATGCAGCTCCGGATATACGTATTGGTCTTAATTATACTAACGTGTACGATGTGCTAAGTAAAAAGCTGGGTGTCATTACATCGGTCAACTATTCTAATGTGAATACAACATTTGCTATCAGAAGACAAGACTCTGACAACAGTGGTTTGATTGGAATAAGAACAGAAAAAGAATATACGAACCAGGCAAGATTGGGAGCCATTCTGAATTTTAGCTTGATTCTGAATGGAAACAATAAATTAGAATTTAGAAACTTCTTTATTCAAAACGGAATCAACCAGTCAGTTGATAGAAGTATCGCAGATGCTCAGGGAAGAGTATTTAGAAAGCAATACACGATGGGTTATAGTTCACGTACTATCTATACGACTCAGGTAGCGGGTAAACATGAAAAGAAAAATACTTTTTTTGACTGGACATTGGGTTATTCTTTGTCTAAAAAAAGTGATCCGGATCAACGCAGAGCGATCTATAATGTGGATCAGACAACGGGTGCTGAATCAATACAGCCGGCTAACAGTGGGAGTGATATTAATGCAGGTACCAGCAGATTCTATCAAAACCTAACAGAAAATGCTATTGTGGGTTCCGCCAACTTCACGCAGAAGTTTAAATTATTCAATGATAAATTAGCACTTGATTTAAATTTAGGTACTTACCTCGAATCTAAATCAAGAGAATTTAAAGCCAGAGTATTTGGTTATACGGTACCTAACCCTGGCTCTCTTAATTATCAAAATAATATCATTCACCAAGGTGTCTCTACCATCTTTGATCCTTCGAACGTTTCTTTCGCCAACGGTTTCAGTATTGCAGAAGATGTGAAGGGTGCTTATACTTATCAGGGGTTAAACCAGCTGTCTGCTTTTTATGCTTCCGTAAATTTGGCGTTTGGAAATTTGAAATTGCTGACCGGTGTTCGTTATGAAAACAACATACAAAACATCAAGACGACTTCGGATGCAGATGAACCGCTAAACATTAATAACACCACTAACTATTTCTTACCATCGGCGAACTTAAGTTACAACATTACCGATCGTCAATTGGTACGTGTTGCTTATGGTAAATCATTGAATCGTCCGGAATTCAGAGAGAAAGTACCTTTCACGTTTTATCAGTTTGCGACATTGTCTGCCTTATCCGGTAATCCTGATTTGAAAGTAGCTTCTATCAACAACTATGATATACGGTATGAATTCTATCCTACACAAGAAGAGGTAATCAGTGTAGCCGGTTTTTATAAAGACATTACGGATGCGATAGAGTCAGTTTCTTTGAACACTGCTCAATTGACCTATTCTTTCCAGAATGCACATTCTGCTTACATCGCAGGTATTGAACTGGAAGTAAAAAAGAATTTAGGTTTCATTACCGAAAGAGCCAAAGACTTCTCCTTGTTATTGAATGCCTCCTTAATCAAAAGTGAAGTATCCTTGCCGGTGCAAGGCGGATTCTACTGGAACAATGAAAATAAACGTCCCCTGCAAGGCCAATCTCCTTATGTCATCAATGCCGGTTTATATTATCAAAATGATGACAAAGGATGGAGTGCAAGTGTGTTGTATAATATTTTTGGTCCTCGGATCGTAACGGTAGGAAATGGTAACTATGCTAACGTGATCGAAACACCTCGCAGTACATTAGATGCTACTATCACAAAAACGGTGCAACGTTTTTCTATCACCGCTGGTGCAGTGGATATATTTAATCAATCGGTGATTTATGTTCAGAACTTTAGCGCCAATGGCAATTATAGCCGAAAAGAAGGAGATAACTCTCAATTGATGAACTACAGAAAAGGTAATTATTTCACATTATCTGTAAGGTATAATTTGTAATAGCATTTACACATTCATTAGAAGAAAGGGCAATGACTGTTTAAGTCATTGCCCTTTCTTCTGTTAACAATTTCTTTATATAGAACCCTTTTAGTTAGTCGTAGCTTAACGCAGGAGTAAATTTGTCATAACAACTACCCCTTAAGTTTGTGTCAAATTCAAAGACTAAAACTCATGAACAAGAATCTAAAAAAATTATCTTTAATTGCTCTTCTGGTAGCAGTAGCAGGTACTTTTGCCTGTAAGAAAACGGACGATCCGGCTCCGAGCGGTGACTCAGGAGTACATGTTCTACAAGGTGAACTTACTGGAACAACCAACTTGACAGCTGACACGAAATACTTGTTAAAAGGATTTGTGTACGTTCCAAGCGGTTCTACCATTAACATCCAAGCCGGTACTGTTGTTACAGGTCAGGTTCAGGCTGCGTTGATCATCGAGCCAGGTGCTACAATCAATGCGATTGGTACAGCTTCTAATCCGATCATCTTCACTTCTGCTGCAGATGCTGGTACCCGTGCCCGCGGCAACTGGGGTGGTTTAGTGTTAGCTGGTAATGCAAAAGTAAATACTGCAACACCTAGTTCTAAACCATTGTGTGAAGGCGGTATCAGAACGCACTACGGAAACGACGTTTCTGCAGATGCATCTGTTGATCAGGACAACTCAGGTACATTGAAATATGTACGTATTGAGTATGCTGGTTATGCTCCGATTCCTGGTTCTGAATTGAACGGTTTAACGTTCTCTGGTGTGGGTAACGGAACAACAATTGAGTATGTTCAAACTTCATATGCTAATGATGACGGAATGGAATTCTTCGGTGGTTGCGTGAACGCGAAACACGTGATTAACTTTGCCGCTATCGATGATGATTTCGATACAGATTGCGGTTACAGCGGTCGTATCCAATTCGGTTTGGCTGTTAAAGCTCAATATGATGCAGATCAATCAGGTTCTAAAGCGTTCGAATCAGATCACGATGCGAATGCCGGTACAAACCTTCCAGGTACTACTTGTCAATTCTCTAACATGACATTGGTTGGTCCTGTAACTACAATGACTGATGTTGCAGGTCTTCCATTCTCGGAAAACTTGGGTAATGGTGGTAAGCCTGCTAAAAATGCTGCTACATTCATCGGTGGTGTTCACGTAAGAAGAAATTCTTCATTGAGCTTGTACAACTCTCTCGTATTGGCTTGGAATGCTGGTATCCTGATTGACGGTAAACCAGGTGGAAGTGGTGTGACTACTGCTAATATTACTGCTGGTACTTTGGAAATGAAGAATAACCTGGTTGCAGGGATTTCTAAAGACTTTTCTGGTACAATCACTGGTAGCACTGATACTAGAAACTACGATGTAGTAGGTATCAATAACGGTGCTGGTGACCTTACTGCTGTGAATCCTACAGATAGTACGGCATTATCATGGGGTGCTTTTGCTGGTCCTCATAGCTGGTTCTATGCTACTGCAAACAACAACAAATACCAAGTTAATTTTGACGGTGTATTGAACATGAACTACCAACAAGCATGGCACGACATGATATTTGATTTCACGCCTGCAGGTTCTTCACCTGCTTTGTCTGGTGCTGATTTCACAGGATTGAATTCTTTCTTCACTACTACTTCTTATAAAGGAGCATTTGCAGCTGGTGATACTTGGCATTCAGGTTGGTCTAACTTCAACCCACAAGTAGTAGCTTATTAATTTGATTTATTTCTGTAAATCATTAATTTTAAAAGGGGGACATTTGTCCCCCTTTTATTTATAGTACTAAATAGAAACGATTCGTATGAAGTTGCAATCCATTTATTCCATCACAAGCTTATTATTACTAGCGGGACTGATCACTATGAGTTCTTGCAACAAAAAAACAGAATATGCAGTGAGTAAAGTGATTCCTGAAAAGGCAGAACAAGATTCTTTATTACTGCGCATCATCACGGTTATTGAAGAACATATTCCGGATACTGTAGCCAAGGAGGATCGTTTCCATCCGGAGCATCAGGAATTCTTCAAGACCAGACTGGACAGGTATAAGTTTGTGTATTTGTATAAAAATGAACAAGGAGAGTATTTATATTATGTCACTAAACCCGCTTATGGCGTTCCTGAGTTATCCGTAGGATTAGCCGGTAAGTTTAAACTGGATGAGAAAAATCACCTGGTTGATTTTGAAGAATCATATCGTTTATACAGAATGCCTCCAGAAGTATTAGATAAAAAAAGCTGGGAAGTTTACCAGGCCTTTGTAAAAGGAGAAGACCTTCAGCCTTTTCACAGGAGTCTTGATACCGACCCTTACATTGAATTCCCTAACGACCACGTGGCTTACGACAAGAAGAAACTGGACTGGTATTTTATAAAGCGTTATTAGTGGTAAATCATAAAGTGTTAATACTACGGTAACACGTAGGTAAACATTTAGTAATTGCATTTGACGTAATTCGTTTTCAGTTCGACTGAAATTTTTTTTGTTACCTTTTGTTAACGGATACCGAAGAAGTCGGTATCCGTTTTGTTTTCAAGTGGCCTAAAGTAAAAAAGAAGTATATTGCTGATTAAAGGTAATATTCTTTCTTCATGGCTACTAAATCAGATTCCCGTCTTGCTATACTAGGCGCATTGGCTTCCAACATTGCCATTGCCATTGTCAAATTTATCGCTGCTGCTGTTACGGGCAGTTCGGCCATGATTTCAGAAGGTATACACTCTTTAGTAGATAGTGCCAATACCGCTTTGCTTTTATTTGGATTAAAAAGAAGCAATCGCGCAGCTGATCCTCAGCATCCTTTTGGTTATGGCAAAGAATTATATTTCTGGACCTTGGTAGTAGCGACTTCCTTATTTGCCATCGGAGGAGGTATGTCGATCTATGAAGGCATCGAACACATGCATCACCCGGAGCCTTTGACTGATCCGACCTGGAATTATATTGTACTGGCATGCGCATTGGTTTTTAGTATTTTTTCTTTTATAATAGCCTACAGAGAATTTAAAAAAAGCAATGAAGGTAAATCTGTATGGCGCGCCATCAAAGACAGTAAAGATCCCGGTACCTTCGCTATTTTGTTTGAGGATACAGCGGATATTTTGGGTATGCTCGTTGCTTTTCTAGGGGTGTATTTCGGGCATGCGCTGGAAAATCCCTATATCGACGGGGCTGCCTCTATCGTGATTGGATTGATACTTTGTGTAACCTCCTTTATGTTGGCCTATGAAACCAAGGGCTTACTCATCGGTGAATCTGCTGATCCTGTGGTATTGAAAAAGATTACCGAACTTACTTTATCTGATCCTGCGGTAGAATATTCAAAACCTCCATTGACCATGCACATTGGTGCAACCAGTATTTTGCTGGCACTGGGTATTAGCTTTAAAAAAGATTTAACAGCCGAACAAGTAGCGGAAGCGATTGATCGCATCGAAGTGAATATCCGCAAACACTATCCGGAAGTACAACGCATTTATATTGAAGCGAAATCTATTGCCTATTTTGCAGAGAATAAATAGGAAGGCCTGTCGGGTTAGTAAATAGTTTTTAGTTAGAAATCCTGATCCCAGTGAATTTGGGTAGGCTTCTAATTGATTTACAGATTTTGTACAGAATTCTACTCTATTTTCATGCTAAAGGTGGCACATGAAGATATTAATCATTGAGAGCGAAGAAGAATTACTGAGTTCTGTTTCTAAATATTTGGAACAGGAGCAGTTTCAGTGCGAGTATGCGCTGGACTTGAAGAGCGCTCGATTTCGCTTAAGCAGAGAAGACTTTGATTGTTTTATTGTAGATATCGATTTACCTGACGGATTAGGTTTAGAGTTTGTCAGAGAAATTAAAAAATCCAAACCGGAATCTTTTGTCATTATTATTTCGGAGAAGAATTCTACCGAACAAAAAGTGGAAGGATTGAATAGTGGAGCAGACGATTACCTGACCAAACCTTTTGCATTCTCAGAGCTCAATGCCCGGTTGAATTCTATGTTGAGACGCTTCAAACCTGTTGATAGCAAAGAAATAGAGTTTAATGAAATAAGAGTAAAAATGGATACTTACCAGGTTTTTGTTCGCGATACAGAAGTTACCTTGACTAAAAAAGAATACGATTTGCTATTGTTTTTTATCACGAGTAAAAACAGAGTGATTTCCAAACTGGCAATCGTAGAGCATTTATGGACAAACTATCAGGACTTCAATGAGTCGTATGATTTTCTATATGCACAGATTAAAAATCTTAGAAAGAAATTAACTGCTGCCGGCTGCACGGATTATATACAGAATATTAATCGCATAGGATATAAATTCAGAGCCAATTGAAATCTGATCAAAGAGTAACTCTTTTAATTTCGTTAAGTAGACGATGGTGTTTTATTTCAATTCCTTTTCCTGGCAGAGCTTTAGAATTATATTTATAGAACAGACGACAGCAAATAGACGACAGTACAGTATCTATTTGTTTAATAGTTACTTAGAGAGGTCATGCGACTTTTCAGTGCTTTTATGAAAAATGGGAAATTCAAGTATTTATCCAGTATTCAGATAAAATTCAGATAAAATTCATAAATTCTACCATTTGAAAACAGAACTACGCTGTTATTTTGAAGGGTAAACATCAAATAAATTCCGAGTTATGGCCAATCAATGTCTGTTTTCTAACCCATTATCTCTTTCTCTTTTTCATTTTGCAGGCATTTAATCAAAAGAATAACCTTTTGCTATTGATATGAACAGAATCCCTTTAAAAAGCATCAACAACATCTTATCATTTTCGATAAAAAATACTATGAAAAGAATCATCATGATCATGAGCTTGATAGCCTTGTTTTCCACTACAGGTTGTCACCACGAAAAAGAAGAAGTAGAAAAGGACAAGTTTACAGGTACAAATCCTTTGAAATTAGACACGATGATTACTCGTGAGTATGTTTGTCAAATCCATGCGATACAACACATTGAGTTAAGAGCAATGGAAAGAGGTTATTTGCAGGAAATTTTTGTAGACGAAGGAAAGTTTATAAAAGAAGGTCAGATGATGTTTCAAATTATGCCTTTGCTTTATAAAGCTGAAATGCAAAAAGCACAGGCAGAAGCAGATTTTGCGCAGATTGATTATGAAAATACAAAACGACTTTCAGATAGCAATGTAGTATCAATAAATGAACTGGCTATGGCGAGAGCCAAATACGAAAAAGCAAAAGCTGAATTATCATTGACTCAAGTTCATTTAGGATTTACACAAATAAGAGCTCCTTTCAGTGGGATCATGGATCGCTTTCATGTAAGAAAGGGTAGTTTGATTGACGAAGGAGATTTGCTGACTACACTTTCTGATAACAGTGAAATGTGGGTTTATTTTAACGTGCCGGAATCTGAATACCTGGATTATAAAGCGCATCAAACAAACAAAGACAGCTTGATGAAAGTAAACCTGATCATGGCCAATCATCAACTGTTTGACTATCCCGGATACGTTAAAGCCATTGAAGCAGACTTCAACAATGAAACAGGAAATATTGCTTTCAGAGCAACATTCCCTAACCCTAAGGGTCTATTGAGACACGGCGAAACGGGTACCATTGAAGTAAACGTGCCGCTTAAAGGTGCATTACTTATTCCTCAAAAAGCAACCTTTGAGATTTTGGACAAGAAGTATGTATATGTGATCGATAAAAATAATGTGGTGAAATCAAGAAGAGTTACAGTGGGTGCTGAAATGCCTGATTTGTACGCCATCATTTCTGGTTTAGCTGAAACGGATAAGATACTTCTTGAAGGATTGCGGAAGGTGAGAGAAAATGATACGATAACTTACGAATATGAAAATCCTAACAAGATGATTCATCATTTGAAACTGCATGCCGAATAATATTTAGTATTTAAAAAAGTAAAAAGATGTTCAGCAGATTTATTCGTAAGCCAGTTTTCGCGATAGTTATATCTATCGTTATTGTCTTCGTAGGTATACTTTCTATTAACACACTACCGAAGTCGCAGTTTCCTGATATCGCGCCACCGATGGTAGTAGTGTATGCTTCTTATCCTGGTGCTAGTTCTAAGGTATTGGTGGATGCGGTACTCGTTCCTTTGGAACAAGCCATCAACGGTGTTCCTGGAATGAAGTATATGTTTTCTACAGCAGCCAGTTCCGGTGAAGCCAACATACAGATTGTTTTTAACCTGGGAGAAGATCCCAATGCAGCGCTTGTAAACGTGCAAAACCGTATTGAGCAAATGAAGATGAGACTTCCTGCTTTGGTGCAGTTGGAAGGTATCGTTGTTCAGCGTTTGCTACCCAGTATGTTGATGTATGTCAACTTGTACAGTACAGATACGACAAACGCGGATATGAAATTCGTGTTCAACTATGCCTACATTAACATGTTGTCAGAGTTGCAACGTATCAATGGTATCGGTTTAGCCAGGATCCTTGGTAGTCGCCAGTATGCTATGCGAGTATGGTTAAATCCGGATCGTATGCGAGCCTATAATGTAAGTTCGGAGGAAGTCATGAAAGCCCTCGATGAACAAAGTATTATTGGATCTCCCGGGCGGCTTGGGCGAGCCGATAGTAAGCGATCAGAAGCCATTGAGTATGTGTTATCCTATAAAGGGAGGTATTCCGATCCGGAAGAATATAAAAACGTGATCATTCGGGCGAATCCTAATGGAGAAGTCCTGCGCTTAAAAGATATTGGAGATGTAGAGTTAGGTAGTGAGTACTATGATATCTATTCCAATAAAGATGAGTTCCCTTCTGCGGCGATCATGCTCAATCAGAACTATGGTAGTAATGCTGTGGAGACGATTGAAAGAGTAAAAATAAAACTGGAAGAACTGAAAAAAGATTTTCCTCCTGGTATGGAGTACGAAATCGCTTATGATGTATCGAGCTTTCTTGACGCATCTACTGAAGAGGTTATTCATACCTTGAGAGATGCATTTATTCTCGTGGCTCTTGTGGTATTCATATTCCTCGGTGACTGGCGCTCTACACTTATTCCAACATTGGCTGTTCCGGTGTCACTTATCGGAGCATTTTTTGTGATGCAGGCTTTCGGTCTTACCATTAACTTGATCACCTTGTTTGCCTTGGTATTGGCTATTGGTATTGTGGTCGATGATGCGATTGTCGTCGTCGAGGCCGTGCATGCGAAGATGGCGGAGAAACACCTGACCCCTTATTTTGCTGTTAAAGAAGTATTGGGTGAAATCAGCGGAGCGATCATTGCCATTACCTTGTTGATGACATCGGTATTCGTTCCCGTAGCATTCATGTCTGGTCCGGTGGGGATGTTCTACCGACAGTTCTCTATTACCATGGCATCTGCGATTATTATTTCAGGTATTGTTGCGCTTACACTTACACCTGTTTTATGTGCGATTATATTAAAAGATACACATGGACAACCAAGGAAGAAAACACTTTTAAATAGATTCATTGATAGTTTCAATGTTGGCTTTGAAAAGTTAACAGGGAAATATGTTTGGTTAATGAGATTAATCGTGAACAGAAGAGTCATTACTTTCGGTATGTTGCTGGCATTCGGGTTGGGGATTTTTGGAATATCTAAAAATCTTCCTTCAGGCTTTGTTCCGGCAGAAGATCAAGGAATGATTTACGCTATTCTTCAAACACCTTCCGGTTCAACATTGGAAAGAACATATGCTGTCAGCCGCGAATTACAAGACCTCGCAAAAACAGTTGAAGGTGTACAATCCGTGTCTTCTTTGGCAGGTTATGAAGTATTGACACAAGGACGTGGATCTAACTCAGGAACTTGTTTGATCAACTTGAAGCCATGGAATGAAAGAAAGAATACCGTAAGAGAGATCATTGAAGAGCTGGATGTAAAAGCAAAAGAGATTCCTGGTGCAGCGATCGAATTCTTTGATCCGCCGGCAGTACCTGGATATGGTGCGGCAGGAGGTATAGCGTTGCAACTGTTGGATAAAAACAACACCGTTGATTACAACAAACTGGGAAAAGTAACAGAGAAGTTCATGGACGATCTTGCGAAAAGAAAAGAGCTCACGTCTTTGTTTACTTTCTACAGAACAGATTATCCTCAATACGAATTGGAGATTGATAACCAGCAAGCCATGCAGAAAGGTGTCACCATTCATAAGGCCATGGAGAACCTTTCATTGATGGTAGGTAGTACTTACGATATCGGGTTTATTAAATTCAACCGTTTCTTTAAAGTGTTCGTTCAGGCTTCTCCTGAATTTAGAAGATTGCCTTCAGACATCTTAGGCATGTATGTGAAGAATGATCACGATGAAATGGTTCCTTATTCTGCTTTCATGAAGCTGAAAAAGACACAAGGGATTTATGAAATTAACCGATACAACATGTACACCACATCTTCTATCCGATGTGATCCGGCAGCTGGCTACAGTAGTGGTGAAGCCATTGCAGCCATACAGGAAGTAGCAAAAGAAACACTCCCTAAAGGTTATGACATTGACTGGGCAGGTCTTCAAAAAGATGAAGTGGCACGTGGTAACGAAGCCGTTTATATCTTCCTGATCGTATTGGTCTTTGTATATTTGGTTCTTGCGGCGCAGTATGAAAGCTTTATCCTTCCGTTGATCGTTATTTTATCTTTACCGGCAGGGATTTTCGGAGCGTTCTTATTTATCAAATTATTTGGACTGGCAAACGATATTTATGCTCAGGTCGGACTCGTCATGTTGGTCGGTTTGCTCGGTAAGAATGCGGTATTGATTGTGGAGTTTGCCGTGCAGAGGCAACAGCAAGGTTCAACAGTACTTGAGGCAGCTATAGAAGGTGCCAAGGCACGTTTCCGTCCGATCTTAATGACATCATTCGCTTTCATTGCGGGATTGATTCCATTGGTTATTGCACATGGCCCTGGAGCCATTGGTAACCGTACCATCGGATCTGCATCGCTTGGAGGTATGATATTTGGAACTGTTTTCGGTGTAATTATTATCCCAGGATTGTATTACGTATTCGGCAAAATGGCTGAAGGAAGAAAGCTTATTCAAGATGAAGATGAAACACCGTTAACAGAAGAAGACCATCACCATGCTTAGAAACAATTTATCTAAATACATAGGGATCGCTTGCATTTCCCTGCTGTTTACAGCTTGCAGCGTAAAATCGCTAGTAAAGAAAACGGAAAGTAAAGAAGTCCCTGCAGGTTATGCGAGTGAAAAAGACACCGCGAATGTTGCGACGCTGAAGTGGAAAGAATTCTTTACGGATCCAAACCTTGTAGCGCTTATTGATACAGCACTGATAAAAAATCAGGAACTGAATATCTTTTTACAAGAGATTAGCATTGCTAAGAACGAAGTAAGAGCCCGGAAAGGAATGTATTTACCGTTCGTTAATGGCGTTGGAAATGCTGGTGTTTGGAGAACCCCACAGTATACCAGTCAGGGAGCAAGTGATGCAGTAAATGATATCACACCAGGACAAAAGGTGCCTGTTAATCTACCCAATTACTCGATCGGTCTTACGGCATCATGGGAATTGGATATCTGGAAGAAGTTGCGCAACAGCAAAAAAGCAGCGTTCAATAGATTCTTAGCTACCCAACAAGGTAGGAATTTCCTGGTTACTCAATTGATTGCTGAAGTGGCGAATTCGTATTACGAACTCATGGCCTATGACAACCAATTGGAAATCTTGAAAAACAATATTCAGATTCAGCAAAATGCGTTGGAAATAGTAAAACTGGAAAAGCAGGCTGCTAAAGTGACAGAACTTGCAGTGCGCCGATTTGAAGCGGAAGTGCTAAAGAACCAAAGTCGTCAGTACTACATTGAGCAATCCATTATAGAAACGCAGAATAAAATTAATTATCTACTGGGTAGATTCCCTCAGCCTATCGTAAGAAGTTCTGCAACATTTCTCACCCTTTCATCTGACACATTGCATATTGGTGTGCCGTCGCAATTGTTAGCCAATCGTCCGGATGTAATGGAAGCGGAACAAAGATTAATTGCATCGAAGTTGGATGTAAAATCAGCTAAAGCTTATTTCTATCCTACTTTAATGGTAAATGCAGGATTAGGTTATCAGGCATTTGATTTGAAGTATCTCATCACGTCACCTGAATCACTTGTATTTGGTCTTGCAGGACAGCTGATGGCACCGTTAATTAACCGGAACGCGATAAAGGCTACTTACTATACAGCTAACAACAGACAGGTACAAGCAGCTTACAATTACGAGCGTACGATTTTGAATGCTTATATTGAAGTAGCCAATCAACAAGCTAACATTAGCAACCTGGAAAAAAGTTACACTTTACAAACTCAGCAGGTACAAGCGCTGACCAGATCCATCGATATCTCTACCGGCCTTTTCAAATCTGCTCGTGCAGACTATATGGAAGTTCTTTTAGTTCAACGTGACGCTTTACAAGCGAAGTTTGAATTGATTGAAACCAAAAGAATGCAGTTGAATGCCAGAGTAAATATCTATCAGGCTTTAGGTGGTGGATGGTAATAAAAACTAGTTGTTAGTTATTAGTTGTTAGTTCAGTTATTACAAAAAAGAAATAAAAAGAAGAGCCTTCCGAATATCGGAAGGCTCTTCTTTTTATAATTAATTATTAAAACTAACAACTAACAACTAACAACTAACAACTAACAACTAAATCGTTTTTGAAATCACATACCAAATCATCAGCGTTAAGGCGGAGAGTGGTATGCCAAAACCGATCATCATACTGCTGAGTCTGGGCTTTAAGCCATGTGCTGCAGAGACGATAGTTGCTGTAATCATAGAAGGCATGGCTGCTTCCATCAAACAGACTTCTACTACTTTCCCTTTTCCTCCGAAGACTACTACATAGATAAGATAAATCAATGCAGGTGTAAGAATGAGTTTATACAATAAGCCCAATCCCAGAAATTCCCAATGTTGACTTTTGCGCTCAAATTTTAATTGCAAACCGACAGAGACGAGTGCCAGAGGAGTAACAATTGCTCCTAATTTTTCAAATACAAATTTCATGTTGCCTTCAAATTGCAACCCAAAAGGAATCATGAGCACGGCAAGTAGAAAGGCAATGAAAGGAGGGAAGAGCACTATTTTTTTGAGTATGTCTCCTGCATTGGAATTGGCGCCTCTGGAATAGTAGGCCGCAGTGGCGATGCCCAGTGTAGTCAAGACGAGAAAGGATCCTGTTTGATCCAGAATCACTGCCGTCTTTAATCCTTCTTTACCATATAATGTTTCGATTACAGGAAAGCCTATGAAAGAAGTATTGCCTAATCCTGCTGTGATGATGAGACACCCCGTTAAACTTTTAGACCAGCCAAAGTATTTACTCAAGGCTCTAAAGAAAATAAAAGAACCCGCAAATGTAATCCACGCCACACCGATTGGGAAAAGCAGTGAAGCATTTACTTCAATACCTGGTATATAGTAAAAGGCAATGGCAGGTAAACAGATGTATATGATGAACTGATTTAATGTTAAATGCGCATTAGCTGGAAATGCTTTGGTCCATTGCAACGCTAACCCAATGATGAGGCAAAGAAAAAGAAGGATGAATTGATCCATAGAAATGAGGTACGAGCTAGGAGCAAGGAGCTAGGAAGAATTCAATCGTTCCTCCTAGCTCCTTGCTCTTTACTATTTAATGGCTCCATAAGCCGCGAAGCAACTGTTCTTGTGCAGTATTTCAACTTCTTTGAACCCTACTTTTTTCATGAGATCCAATTGAAAATTGAGTGATCGTGGTGAATCTTCTTTTTCGACATAGTCCAATACTTTTTGTCTGTAGACAGTACCGTCTATGCTTTCCAAATAGTCACCGTATCTTTCCCAGATAAAGGAGTTGATGATAGGATTGTGTTGTACAATCAAATCAGAAATCCATAAACTACCACCGGGTTTTAATGCCTTGTATAACTTGTTGAATACAAATTCCCAATCGTTATCGTCTCTTAAATGGTGAAGTACTGCGCCGGCTAAGATGATATCGTAGTTTTCATTTGATAAATTGATGTCACGAATATCACTTTGCACTACAATGACTTCTCCAGCTGTTTCATGAGCAATACGTTCAAATGCCTTATCCAGCATAGGCTTGCTGAGATCAATCAAGGTGCAATTGAGATTAGGGATTTTTGAAAGCATCTTCAAGGTATAGTTCCCTGCACCACACCCAATGTCGAGTATTTGTGTTGCGGACGGATTAATTCGCTTGGCTGATTCTGTGATAAGCTCCAACGATAAGGTAGCATCTAAAGTAGACACTTGTCCTGTTTCTAATTTGGAAAAACGCTCGACGTCGTGATCGAAACGCTGTCTTATTTCTTCGGTTGTGGATTTGTGTGAGTAGTTGTTGCTCATAATGATAGGTTAGGGACGAGCTAGGAGCTAGGAGGTACGGCAATCCTGGCTCGTCCCTCCTAGCTCCTAGCTTATAATAATAAGTGTTCAATTTCTTTCCACGTACTCACTCTAGTATGTTTCCCCGCATCCGTCAGTTGATTATGTGGTTGAGAAAACAAAATAGTTTGTCCGTTAAAGTGATTCAGGTTTTTAAAATGATCATCGATCATAATGTCTGCTTGTACAATGGTTTTGCTGCCGCAGAATACCATTTGTTTCCAACCGATAAAAGGAAAGTGTTCTCCTAACCAAGCTTGTTTCTCTGTAAGACTTTTTGGAAATTCTGTAGCGGAGGAAACGATGAAAACTTCGTATTGCTTGTTGAGTTGTTCGAGTATTTTTTGGCTGTCTTTCATCACCGGTGCCGTGCGAAAGAAATTATCAGATAAAACGTGTTGCATGCCCAGTTCAAAAGCCTCGAGCTCCATTACTCCGATTACGCTTTCCAGCGTTTTACGTTTTCCTGTTGCTTGTTCGTCCAGTCTGAAGAACTGTTCGTATACATCGGCCAGCACACCATCCATGTCTACCGCTATTCGTTTCATAATGTTAGCAATCAGTGATCAGTTGTCTTGATCAGTTTAAGAATATCTTATTTCTTTTCCAGTATATAAGTGGAGAACACTTTGTTACCATAGGCTACTATACCGTACTCTTGTGTAGATACAATCGAATAACCTTCTGTTGTGTATTTATTGAGGACTTCTCTTATTTTTAGAAAGCAGTTGTTGTCGTCTCGTTCTGTGTAAGGTTCAAGATCTATACTAAAAACAGGGTCATTGTTTTTGTATACTTTGATCACTCCTTTTTCTGTTTTCGATAGCGGAGAATAAACTCTGATGATGATGATATCAGAAGAAGTAATGGTATAAGGATATGGATTAGCTGACAAAGAGGTTACGCTAATGAATAGTACGATGAACAAAATCTTTTTTAGCATAGAATCAGTGCGTTAGATAATTGATGAAGGATAGTAAAAGAAAAAAGGCCCGAAGGCCTTTTTCATTATTATAACTGAGCTTTGATTTTATCAGCTAAGGCTGTTTTCGGTACAGCGCCTATTTGTTTGTCAACAATCTCTCCGTTTTTGAAGACCAACAACGTTGGGATACTTCTGATTCCGAAGCGGGCAGAGATAGCAGGGTTATCGTCTACGTTTATTTTACCTATGACAGCTTTACCTTCAAAATCTCCGGCAAGTTCTTCCACCACAGGGCCTATCATTTTACAAGGACCGCACCATTCAGCCCAAAAGTCTACCAGTACTGGTTGGCCGGTTTTGATGACCTCATCAAAATTAGCATCGGTGATTTCTATCGCTTTACCCATGTTTTTAACTTAGTTTAATCTATTGTTTCTATTTCTTATTGTATTGTAAACTTAATGTTTTTTGGAGATAAATAGTTCCTTAGGACAAGATTTTGTACTCAATTCCCTCCATTTCGCCTAGTGTGTTTAATAGGCTGTTATTCGGATCTATCTTGTATTTTCTTGAAAAAGACTCAGTTGAAATGCGTTCTTCTGCATCAATGATCTGGAAATACACATTACTGGTTCCTTTATTGGCACTAAATGTTTCTTCTAATTGTGTCACTAATTCGCTGGTGAGTCTTTGTGTGTTGATTTTGAGACGAATTCCCTTACAGAATTTAGCTCTGATCTCACTCAATAGTTCCATGTAAGTAGGCGTAAATCTCCAGCTGTCCGGCTGACCAAAACGGTTTTTCACCGCTCCTTTGATGAACAAGAATTGTCCGGGATGAATATAATTGCTAAAGCTTGCATGGTCTTTACCAAACAAAGCAATTTCTAATGATCCTTGGTAATCTTCGAGTGAAAAGATGATGTAGTTGTTGCCGTTTTTTGCCTGACCGTTTTTGATCGCGGATACGATACCGCCGATTTGAACTTCACGGTCTTTCATGTCCATTACTTTTTCCAAACTGCAGGTACAGAAATTATCTATTTCCAGCTTGAACAAATCCAGCGGATGGCCAGAGATGTAGAAGCCTACGATTTCTTTTTCACGCTTGAGTTTTTCTATATCAGACCAGGGTTCACAAGTTGGAATACGAGGAGCAATGATCTCTGTATTTTCACCTCCGCCAAATAAAGATACCTGTGGTGTATTTTGTTCGCTCTGCCAGTTGTTACCATAACGGATCGCTTTTTCAATGAGCGACATGTTGTCTTTGTCGTGCACGTGAAAGTATTGTGCACGGTGTACGCCTTCAAAACAATCGAATGCGCCTGACAATGCCATGGCTTCAAAAGTCTTGCGGTTGGCGGCTTTCAGGTTGATGCGGCGGGTAACGTCAAAGATGTCTTTGAATAGTCCTTTCTCTTTGCGCTCTTCAACGAGTGCAATGACAGCACCTTCCCCTACACCTTTTACCGCGCCTAAGCCGAAACGTACCTGTCCTCTTTGATTGACGGAGAACTGATACGAACTTTCATTCACATCCGGCCCCAATACTTCCAGGCCCATGCGTTTACATTCTTCCATGAAGAAGGTCACCTTGTCGATGTTGTTCAAGTTGTGCGTCAATACAGACGCCATGTATTCAGAAGGGTAATGTGCTTTCAGGTAAGCCGTCTGGAACGCTACGAAGGCGTAACAGGTAGAGTGGGATTTGTTGAAGGCATAAGAAGCGAAGGCCTCCCAGTCTGTCCATACTTTCTCTAACACTTTTGCATCGTGGCCATTCAGACTGGCATTCTCGATGAATTGTGGTTTGAGTTTATCCAGTGTTTTTTTATCCTTCTTACCCATCGCTTTACGCAACACATCGGCGTCGCCTTTGGTAAAGTTGGCGAGCTTCTGAGAGAGCAACATCACTTGCTCCTGGTAGACGGTGATTCCGTAAGTATCTGCCAGGAGTTCTTCCATAGCAGATAGATCGTATTCTACTTTTTTTCTTCCGTGCTTCCGTTCGATGAACAAAGGAATGTATTCCAGCGGTCCCGGTCTGTACAAGGCGTTCATCGCGATCAAGTCTTCGAACTTGTCGGGTTTCAATTCACGCAAATACTTTTGCATACCGGCGGATTCAAACTGAAACGTTCCGTTGGTATCACCGCGTTGATAGAGTTCTAATGTTTTTATATCATCCAGTGGAATGTCATCGATGACGATGTCTCTGCCATGGTTTTCTTTGATGAGTTTTAAAGCATCACGAATGATGGTCAATGTTTTCAGACCCAAAAAGTCCATCTTGATCACACCCGCATCTTCGATCACGCGACCGTCGTATTGCGTCACCAACAAGTCAGAGTCTTTTGAAACGGCGACTGGAATTAAATCCGTCAAATCCGTTGGTGCAATGATGATACCGGCGGCATGTATACCTGTACCACGCACAGAGCCTTCCAGGATCATGGCTTCCTTCAGCACTTTACCTTGCTCGGTATGTTCTTCCGCCAGGATGCGGCGCAATTCTCTTACGCCATCCAGTTCTTCTCCTCCTAATCCTTCTTTGTCCTTTAAACTTTTATCGCCGTCTATCGGTGCCGTCAATACACGACGCAAAGAAATACCCGGTCTGTCCGGTACAAGCTTCGCCAGTGTGTTCGCTTCCTGCAAGGGAAGATCCAGTACACGCGCGACGTCTTTGATCGACATCTTGGCGGCCATGGTGCCGTACGTAATGATTTGCGCGACTTGATTCTTACCGTATTTGTCTACGACATAGTCAATCACTTTTTGACGACCTTCATCGTCAAAGTCCGTATCAATATCGGGCATGCTCTTACGATCCGGATTCAGGAAACGCTCAAACAGCAAATTGTATTTGATGGGATCAATATTCGTGATACCGGTAGAATAGGCCACTGCCGAACCTGCCGCCGATCCACGGCCCGGGCCGATGAACACGCCGATGTCACGACCATGTTTAATGAAATCTGCCACGATCAAAAAATATCCGGCAAATCCCATCGTCTTGATCACGTGCAACTCAAAGTTGAGTCGTTCTTCGATCTCGGTGGTGATGTCTTTGTATTTTGCTCGGGCTCCTTCGTAAGTGACGTGGCGCAAATAGTCGTCCTGATTGAGGAAAGTAGTAGGAATGACAAAGTTGGGAAGCAAGATGTCCTGCTTCAACTTCAGTGTTTCTACTTTGTCTACGATTTCTTGTGTATTGTCCAGGGCTTGCGGTACGTCCTTGAACAGGGTAGACATTTCCTGTTTATTCTTGAAATAGAATTCGTTATTATAAAACGCAAAACGTTTTCCTTTGGAAGATGCGTCGTCGTCAAAATCTTTGTTGGTCGGTG